>JAACFE010000001.1 GCA_009937525.1 Gammaproteobacteria bacterium | reverse complement strand
TAGCCGCCAGTTCGGCTACGGGGCGGCGAACTCGCAGCGGATTGCCCATGGCGCGCGCATGATAAGGACACGGGCGGCGCCTGTCAAAGAACCGCGGCGAAAAATATCGGTGTTCCGCCGCAAACTGGGTAAACTGCGGGTTTTTGAGCCCAAGCACCTGATTTTTTTATGCAAAACCCTACCGCGCCTGACATTCTGCTCGCCTCGTCGTCGCCTTACCGGCGCGACCTGCTGGACCGTTTCCTCGTCGAATTCGAGGCCGTGGCGCCGGACGTCGACGAGCACAATACCGAGGGCCTGGGACCGGACGAGCTGGCCCGCCACCTCGCGCGAGCCAAGGCCGAGGCCGTGTCTGCCAGCTCGCGCAACGCGCTGATCATCGGCGCGGACCAGCTCGCGGTGCTCGACGGCCGGGTTCTGGGCAAACCCGGCAGTCACCAGAAAGCAGTCGAGCAGCTGCTGGCCGCTTCCGGCAAGTCGGTAAGGTTCCTTACCGCGGTCTGCATGCTGGATCCCGTGACGCGCAAGCGCTACGAACACACGGACGAAACGATCGTGCACTTCCGCGAATTCGACCGGCGACTCGCGGAGGCCTACCTGAGACTCGACGAGCCTTATGACTGCGCCGGCAGTTTCAAGCTCGAAGGTGCGGGCTTCCTGCTGTTCGAGTCCGTGAAGACCGACGATCCGACGGCACTCATCGGCCTGCCCATGATCTGGATTTCGGACCGGCTGCTGGAACTGGGCTACCTGCTGCCGTGACGCTCGGCTGCATCGTCGGGCCCGCGATCGCGCGCCGAGGCGCGCTCCTACAAGCTGTAGGAGCGGTTCTCGAACCGCGACCAGCAGTGCGGCGAGGTACGCTCCTACAAGCTGTAGGAGCGGTTCTCGAACCGCGACGGTCAGCGCGCCGAGGCGCGCTCCTGCAGGCGGCCCAGGAAGCGATCGAGATCGTCGGGCAGCGGCGCCGCGAAATGCAGCTCATTGCCGTGCTCGTCCGGAAACGAAATCGACTGCGCATGCAGAAAGAGTCGCGGCAGCCCCAGCCTCTTCAGGCGCTCGTTCGCGCCGGCATCCCCGTACCTGTCGTCTCCGGCGATCGGAAAGCCGACACTCTGCAGGTGTACGCGAATCTGGTGCGTGCGGCCGGTCAGCGGTGAACACTGGACGAGGCTGAAGTCGCGGTAGGTCCTGGAAAGACGCACCCGGGTTTGCGCAGGCTTGCCCTCGTGGCTGACGATAACGTGACGCTCGCCGCCCTTCCGATGAGTGACCAGTAACGGCTTGTCGATAAGCTGTTCGCCGAGCTGCCAGTCGCCGACCACCAGCGCCAGGTAATTCTTCTCGACGACGCCCTGGCGGAACTTCTCGTGCAACGACCGCAGCGCACTTCGCTTCTTGGCCATGACCAGGCAACCCGAGGTCTCGCGGTCGAGCCGGTGCACGAGCGCTAATTCCCTGAGGTCGGGTCGCGCGGTGCGGATCAGTTCTATGGCGCCGTGACTGATGCCGCTGCCTCCATGGACCGCAATGCCCGTCGGCTTGTCGATCACCAGCAGCCGCCTGTCCTCGTACAGAACGTGATCGATGATCGCTGCCGCCTGCCCGGCAGGGGGCGGGGCCCCCTCCTCGCGAACACGCACGGGCGGAATCCGTACCTCGTCACCGGCTTCCAGCCGATAATCGGCCCGTACGCGGCCGCCGTTGACGCGGACTTCTCCACGCCGCAACAGCCGGTAGACCCTGCTCCTGGGCACGCCGGGCAGCTCGCGGTGCAGGAAGTTGTCGACCCGCTGACCGGCGCCGTCCGTATCGATTCGGACCCTTCTTACGCCGGCGACGCGGCCGCCGCCCTGCTTCGGGGACTTTCTCTGCATGATCAATAACTTGATGGGTTGCCGCGGTGTGTTATATTTAGCCCCCGGCGATGGGTCGCGGACCTCTGTCGAGCCTCGCCGAAAGCTTATGCGGCCTCCAATCCGGGACAGCCGCCTGTTGAGAAAGCCATTTTACAGACATTTACCAACGGATCCCGCGCTTGAGCGAGATCCGAAACGGTCACGATTAACCGTGACTGGATTCCACTGGCAGCGAGTACGGAATTCGGCAAGCGCCAGCGCGGCAAAACCGCAGGGAAACAATGAAATTTATTTCGCAGGACCCGGTCCCGACGGACCGCGTCCATAACAAGAGTTATTCAAGTATCGGGCACGGTGCGACGAAGCGTCGTACTCCTGTTCGCCCGGCCAAGATGACCTCTGCCCTGCCAGCCCGCTCCGATTCGCTGCCCTCAGATACGCTACAAGTAGGGCACTATGAAAAGAATGCTGATCAATGCAACTCAGGAAGAAGAGTTGCGCATGGCGATGGTCGACGGCCAGCGCCTTTATGACCTGAATATCGAAGGACCCGCGAGCGAACGCAAGAAAGCCAACATCTACAAGGGCAAAATCACGCGCATCGAGCCGAGTCTCGAAGCCGCGTTCGTCGAGTACGGTGCCGAGCGGCACGGGTTCCTGCCGCTGAAGGAAATCTCCAGCGAATACTTCGTCAAGGATGTCGAGTCCGGCTCGAAACCCAATATTCGGGAGGTTCTGAGAGAAGGACAGGACATCGTCGTCCAGATCGACAAGGAGGAACGCGGCAGCAAGGGTGCCGCTCTGACGACCTACGTCAGCCTGGCCGGCCGCTTCATCGTCCTCAAACCCAACAAGGCGCGTTCCGGAGGCGTGTCACGGCGCATCATCGGTTCCGATCGTGATCTGGCCCGGCAGTCGCTGTCGGCAATCGAGGTGCCGGACGGCATGAGCGTCATCCTGCGGACGGCAGGAATCGATCGCAGCGCCGAGGAGCTCGCCTGGGACCTCGAGAACCTGCTGGCCGTATGGCATGCGATTCTCAACGTCGTGCTGCAGCGCCCGTCGCCGTTCCTGATCTATCGCGAGAGCAACGCCGTCGTACGCGCGCTGCGCGATTACCTCACGAACGAGATCGGCGAGATCCTGATCGACGACGAGGCAACGTACAAGGAAGCCGCCGAATTCGTCGAGCAGGTAATGCCGCATAATTTGCGCAAGCTGAAGCTGTATTCCGATCCGGTGCCGCTCTTCACCCGATTCCAGATCGAGTCCCAGATCGAGTCAGCATTCGCCCACAACGTGACGCTCCCGTCGGGCGGCAGTATCGTCATCGACCACACCGAAGCGCTGGTGTCCATCGACATCAACTCGGCCCGGGCGACGAAGGGCGGAGACATCGAGGCGACCGCGCTGAACACCAACCTGGAGGCGGCCGACGAAATCGCCCGCCAGCTTCGCATCCGCGACCTGGGCGGGCTGATCGTGATCGACTTCATCGACATGGGACCGCAGAAGAACCAGCGCGCGGTCGAAAACCGGCTTCGCGAAGCCGTGCGACAGGATCGAGCCCGCGTACAGATCGGCAAGATCACGCGCTTCGGACTGCTGGAAATGTCGCGGCAGCGGCTCCGGCCTTCGCTCGGCGAGTCCAGCTACCATACCTGTCCGCGCTGCTCGGGCTTCGGCACGATTCGCAGCGTTGAATCGCTCGCACTGGCGATACTGCGTATCGTTGGTGAAGAAGCGCGCAAGGAACGCACGGTCAAGGTGATTGCCCAGTTGCCCGTCGAGGTCGCGACCTACCTCCTGAACGAGAAACGCGACTGGGTACGGAGCGTCGAGACGCGACATGACACGCAGGTCATCCTGGTCGCTAACTCGGCGCTCGAGACGCCGCACTACGACGTACGTCGTGTCCGTGACGATCAGGCCGAACTGCCCGAGAACGCCGGCGTCAGCTACACGCTCGCGGAAGCGGAGACGGAACTCGAAGTGCCTTCGTCGATGCAGGAGCGTGCAGTCGCCGAGCAGGCCGCGATCGGCAAGATAGAGCCAAAGACGCCGGCGCCAACGCGCACGGAGCCCGAAAAGCCGGGGTTCTGGGACTGGCTGAAGTCACTGTTCGGCGGCGACGGCAAGGAGACCGCGAAGAAGAAGAAGTCGCAGGCCGCCCGGCGCGGCAAGAAGAGCGGCAAGTCAGGAGCGCGCGAAAGCGGCAAGCCGCAACGCGGGCGCCGCAGCGAAACGCGCAAGGACGAGGCGCAGCGAGCCTCGAAAAAGAAGACCAAGAAGAAGACCAAGAAGAAGGCCAAGAAGAAGACTGCCGGCAAAGAGTCGGGCAGATCTCCGGAAGCGCAGAAGCAGGCGCCACAAGCCTCCGACGCCGCAGGTGACGAGTCCCGCGAAGACGGCAGGCGCGGTACCAGGACGCGTCGCTCGCGCGGTGGACGGCGGCGCCGGCGTAGCGCCGACAAGCCCGCGCAGGAGAGCCAGACGCAGGCCGGCGAACCGACCGCGGAGGCGGTACAGGAAGTCCCGAAACCGCGGGACGAGGCGGTCGCCGAGAAAGTCGCGGCAGCACCGGCTCAGTCTCGACGGCGACAAGCCGCCGGCGAGTCAGGCAGCCCCGAAAAAACAGCCGTCGGCAAAGAGAGCACGCCGGATGCAGGCAGCCGCAAGGACAGCACGCCGGATGCAGGCAACCGCAAGGACAGCGCGCCGGATGCAGGCAGCCGCAAGGACAGCACGCCGGATGCAGGCAGCCGCAAGGACAGCGCGCCGGATGCAGGCAGCCGCAAGGACAGCGCGCCGGATGCAGGCAGCCGCAAGGACAGCGCGCCGGATGCAGGCAGCCGCAAGGACAGCACGCCGGATGCAGGCAGCCGCAAGGACAGCGCGGTGGCTGCAGCCGCGGCCGGGACCGCCAGCGCTGCAACACCGGTCGAAGCGATGCCGAAAAGCGGCACTGCGGCCGACAGCGAAGGAAAACCGAAGACCGGTCCCGGTGACGCAGGCAAACCCGAAACGAAATCCGGCAACGGCTCCGACGAGGCGAAGCCTGCTGCCAAACCCGAGGGTCGTCTGCTGCCGTGGGAGCCGGTGCACCTGCCGGAAGTGGTCAAGCAGGACACGCCGCCCGAGCCCAAGCGTGACGCTGACTCCGGCAGCGAAGGCGAAACACCGAGGGAATCCGGCTAGCGCTGCCTGAGGCTTTCGAGCAGCCCTCGCGAGGCGTCTTCGACAAGATCGAGAACGCGTTCGAAACCGGTTGCGCCTCCGTAATACGGATCCGGGACCTCCGTCTCGGGCCCGGATCCGAACTCCAGGAACAGGCGAATCTTCTCGCGATGCGCCGCGTCCGCCTGCTCGTGCAGCATGACGAGGTTGTCCTGGTCCATCGCAATGATGTAATGGAAGCGCTCGAAGTCCTCGCGTCCCACCCGCCGTGCACGAATGTCGGCGAGCGAAAACCCGCGCCGTGCCGCCGCCTCCTGCGCGCGCCTGTCGGGCGCTTCGCCGACGTGATACGCATGCGTGCCCGCGGAATCGATCTCGAACGATTCTTCGAGTCCCGCCTCGGCAACGTGATGACGAAACACGCCCTCCGCGGTTGGCGAACGGCAGATATTGCCCATACAGACGAAGAGCACGGAGACTCTTTCTTCCCTGGTTTCAGTCATTGACGCCTGTCTTCACTGTCCGTATCGAATCATTTCACAGCCGGCACGGCTTTGAGGTAAGCGGCAATCGCAGCCCGGTCCTCGGCACTCAGCTTTGCCATATTTTCCTGTACGGCCACCATCGGGCCGCCAACCGTGTCGAACTCCGGCGTGAACCCCGTTTCCAGATAATACGCGATATCGGCGGCCGACCATTCGGCGATGTTCTCGCCGCCCGGCGTGATATTCGGGACTCTGCCCTTGCCCTCCGGGTTGGGCGCACCGCCAAGCCAGCGCTCGCGCATCAGTCCGCCCAGACGGTCGCGGGGGGTGTGACATTCTCCGCAATGGCCAGCTCCCTCGACGAGCACGCGGCCACGCTCGACGAGCGTCGGCGACACCCCCGGCGTCAATGGTTCGGTATCGAGGTATCGGCGCTTCCAGACGCCGACTCCACGCCTCAGGAGCCACGGGAATCCGAGGCTGTGTGCCTCGACACGGCCGGCGACGGACGGCAGCGTATCGAGAAATGCCTTCAGATCGATGACATCCTCCACCGGCATGCGGGCATACGAGGCGTACGGGAATGACGGGTAGTAATGCCGGCCATCGGGGCTTACGCCGCGCTGCATTGCGTTGACGAAGTCCACCAGGGCCCATCCGCCGATACCGTCATCGGTATGGGCCGAGATGTTCGGCACGCGGAACACGCCATACGGCGTTTCGAGCTCCAAACCACCGCCCAGCAACAGCTTGTCGTCGCCCTTTGCCCGCTTGCCGTTTACCGGACTCGCGTGGCAGGACGCACAGCCACCCGCCCAGAAGATTCGCTCGCCCGCCGACGCGTCGGCCCGGTGATCGGGGAGGTCCGCCTCCGCGATCGTCTGCGGACGCGTGAACCACCACGCCGCAACGATGAGCACGACAATCGTGGCGGCCAGCGCCCGCAGAGTGCGGCTGATCGACATTTACCCGCTGCGCGAGGCGGAAGTCGCTTATTCGTCTTCGATGCGGTAGTCGTCGTGGCAGGCTTTGCAGGCATTGAAGATCGGCCCGGCCACCGACTTTGTTTCCTCCACCGTCTGCGGGTTCGCGGCAATGGCCGCATCGACGGCATCGCTCCATGTCGCCAGCGCCTTTTCGAAACCGGCGCGGTCCTCCCAGATCGCGGGCGCTGCCTCGGTGTCTTCTCCGGTCTCACTGCCGGGCGGGAAGAGTTCGCCGAACTGCGCGGCCGCCTTGTCGAATGTCTCGAGCGAAGCCATGACGACATCGGCATCGAACTCGCGTTCACCCTTGAGCATCTGTCCGATCGGTTTCGCAGCATCACCGACGCCTTCCATCAATTCGTGACGCTCGTGACGCGGATCGTCTCCGGCCAGGAGCGGGGACGCGAATGCCAGGACGATGGCGGCGAAAATACTGCGGGTCTTCAGATACGACATGATATGGGCCCTCTCCGGGTTTTTGGTCGGTATTGATCGAAGCCCCGTAAGGTACCTTAGAAATGCATCAAATCAACACCCCGTCGTCAGTAGAGAAGTTCAGCGCCGCTCCTTCTGACAGCCGGGACACAGGAACAGGTTTCGCCCGGACACCTTGAGCCGCTGAATCTCGCGACCGCACACATGGCAATTCCCGCCGTCGCGACCGAACACGTGAAATCGCCGCTTCTCGTACGGCCAGTCCCTGTCCTTCAGCTCACGCTCGAGCGCCGGCGGAACCGTCACACCGCCGCTGCGATACGAACGTCGGGCGAGTCGCAGGGTATTGCTGCACAATCTCCGGACTTCGTCGCCCGCGAGATCGCAGGGCCGTCGCGACGGATGAACGCCGGAAACGAACAGGATTTCGGAGCGCAGGTAGTTGCCTGTACCCGCGAGGAACGCCTGGTCGAGGAACAGGGAACCGGTCCTGCGCCGCAGGAATAGGGGGCTCTCGAGGCGTTCCTGCACGTCGCTCGCTTGCAGCTCGCGATCCATGACGTCGGGACCGATGCGAGACAGGAACGAATGCACGAGCAGTTGGTCGTCGGTCAGGACCTCGATGTCCGATGCACTGAACAGTAGCGCGCTGTGCGTCGCCGTGTGCAGTTCCACACGCAGCTGACGCTGCGTCTTCGGCAGGCGCGGCCGCTTCATCGTATACCAGCGACCGTAAAGCTGATTGTGGCTGTAGAGCGTCAAGCCGTTGTCGAAACGCGTCAACATTGCCTTGCCGCGCGTATCGACGGCGGTCACGCCTTGCCCCGTGAGGCGCCTTTCGAAGCCTGACAGGCCCGGTAAGTGAAGCCTGGCCTCCTCGATGACCTGCCCGACGAGTACTTGCGCAACCCGATCCGCTGCGCGCCGGATTTCAGGACCTTCCGGCATCGACCCCGCGTCTCGCACGACAGCGTGCAGAACAGTACTTCACCTCAGGCCAGACTCGCGACCATTTTCTGCGCCAACTGAATGGCCGGCCGCACACGATGCAGTTCTTGCCTGGCAGCGTGGGCTTGGCGTGCATCGGAAATGCTACAGTTCGAGTGCGCTCTCGATGCTCGAGACAAGCCTGTCATCGTAGGGCTTGGTGCGGGGGCTGAACTCTGCGATGAGGCGACCGTCCCGGCCAATCAGGTACTTATGGAAATTCCACGTGGGATAAGTGCCCGCGGCAGCCGCCAGCGCATCGAAGAACGGGTGCGCATCGCCCTCCTTCACCGTGACCTTCTCGAACATCGGGAACCTCACCCCATAGGTCAGGCGACAAAATTCCTGGATATCCTCCTCCGTTCCGGGTTCCTGGCCGAAGAAGTCATTGGACGGAAATCCGAGAACGACGAGTCCGTCATCCTGGTATTCCTCGTAGAGCTTTTCCAGGCCATCGTACTGCGGCGTGTTGCCGCACTTCGACGCCGTGTTGACGACGAGTATGACCTTTCCGGCGTAGGCTTCACCGAGGTTCACGACCTCGTCCGACGCCAGGCGCCTGAAGTCCTGATCGAGCAGTGAGTCGCCGTATGAGAAAGCGACGCTGGCCAGTAATAGCGTTGATAATCCAAAGAAAGTGCGCATTTGAAACTCCGGCTGTCAGTTGACGGTATGATGCCCGCAGTCTGCCCGTCCATCCATCGATCGACTGTAACAAGTCGTATCACTGCGTAATCCGTGGTGATCAATTCGAGGCATGCTGAGTATTCTGCGTCCGCCCTGAGATCCCAAGCCGCTCAAGCACCTCGGGAATGCCGGATTTCATCCTGAAATACCCCTTCGTCGCGAACGGCCACGTGCAGGTATCGTATGCACGCCTGATCTGTATCAGTTCGATGCGCTCATTCGCCAGGATTCTCCGGGCGCTCGCAAGTCGCTCTGCAACGGGACCGATCGGCGCGTACGCGGTCACGATGCTGTCCAGTTCATTGGACCGGGCCCAGGCCACCAGGGCATCGTCCCAGCTGTCGCTCTGTGCGCTCTGCGCTGGAACGCCGAAATACCGTGCCGCGCGCGCGACACCATCCGCGACGGCGCCCAGCGCAAACTTACGGGCCGGCAGCCCGACCGGTAGCGGAGACCGCGTATTCGTCGTAACGGCGCCCAGCAGAGCAACAGGCGAACCCTGCAAGGGCAGCGACTCCGACGAACAGTCCTCCTCCGTGACCAGCAGTCCGTATCTCGAGCCTGCGGGCAAACCCTGCGCCGGAGGCAGGGATCGGGGGGCATGGATCCGCGCCTCCGCGAGCGGCTTTGCTTCATGAGCCAGCAGGCCCTGCGGGTTGAATCGGCCGGCGGTATAACTTGCGATGTTGGAGACGCGCGCGAGGTACGTCTTGCCATTCGTATGCAGTCCGCAGACCCAGCGCCAGCTCAGGACGTTGCTTGCCGGGTCGCCATCGATGAGATGGCGATAGAAGAAGTCGGCGCCGAGTTGCCAGGGCAGCTGGAGGGTATAGACCCAGATACTCGCGAACCACATTCGCGCATGATTGTGCAGGTAGCCCGTCGATCTCAGCTCCCTAACCCAGGCATCGAAGCAGTCAATACCGGTCGCGCCGTGGACCGCGGTATCGTACCGGGTCTTCAGTTCGGGTTTTCTGTCGAGCGATTCGACCAGCGCTTGAACGACGCTGCGGTAATCCGCCCAGACTGTCGGATGCTGTTCCAACCAGCCCTTGAAGTAGGCGCGCCAGAAGATCTCTTCTATGAACTTGGAGGCCGTCGTCACCGAGTAGCGTTGCAGTGTCGCGTCAAGGACCTCGCCTTCGTGAATGAGGCGGTGCCGGATGTACGGAGACAGCCCTGACACGTTGCTGCGCCTGGCAGGGCCATAATCAAAGTTGCGTTGCGCTGTATATTCCGCACCGGCCCGAGGCAGGAATTGTTGCAGCACTTCGAAAGCGGCCCTCCGACTTGCCTCGCTCCACAGGGGATCCGGCACGGCAAAGCCTCAGCGGCGCCGGGCGCGCGGTGACGACGGTGACGTCCGGCGCGATTCCGTGTGGGCTCGCAGGCGCCGTCTTCCGGCAACGGTTTGCCATTCGACGAATACCATCAGCCCGATGGCAGACATGGCGAGCAAAATAATCAGCATGGCATCGCGCCGTGATCTGGTGCTTCGGCGACCACGCCCTGCACCGGTCCGCCCCCTGCGACCGCCTTACCGGGAACGATGCGGCGGCCGGCCCATGCCTGCAAGCGGGTCAGACCGGCCGTGCCCAGCGCGGAACTGGCGCCGGCTGTCTTGACGAAACCCCTCCGCGCCAGCCGTGGCTGCAACGTGCTGTTGCTTTGATACCGGTCCTTGTTGATGTCTCGGTCCTCCGGCAGGTTAAAAATGGCCGGCGCGAACGCCGGCCCAGGTAAGCAGAGACAGCGGGTTCGGGGGAGGTGAAGACTGTCTCAAGCTGGCTGCACTCCCGTGCGACCAGCAAGAAGCAGGATAGCGAAATCGGACTTTATGTCAACGTTTTGTCTATCATTTTTATAGACAAAATTGTAACAATGTGTTTCGCATGACGGCTCAGTAGCGGAGCCCTTCGGCATCCGCGACCTTCTTCAGAGCGGTTTCCACGAGGGCCCGCGCTTCGGCCGTCGTCCGATGCAGATAGCGGTGCAGTGCCGCATCCTCATCGTCCCGGCTTGCACATCGATCGCTGTAGACCTCGAACGCGCTGAGGACCGCTACGATTTGCGCGAGATGCTTCGGGCACTCGCATTCAACGCCAGTCTGCACCGAAGCCAGGTTTGCGAGCTGCTGCGGGCTGAAGCGCCGCGCCGTCACCGGCCCGGAAAATTCCCAGGTCGTGGGTACGTCGCCCGCTGGCTGCGAATCGGGTACCACTCGCCTGCCCGGAAACGCCCGCCGCGCCGTCGCATCGCGCAGTTCCTCCGCCCCGACGGGCGCGCGAAGCGCGACGATACCCTGTTGCGTCGCGGCTTCGATGTCGCGGCTGCGCCCGAAGGAGTAAACGATTACGCCCTGCGCGGAACCGCTGTCGCGCAGGTGCCGCTGCATCTCCGCCAGCGTTTCCGCATCGAGCACCGGCCGTTCGAGCACGACCACGTCGACCGCTTGTTGCCGCAGATCCGCGGCGAATCGCTCCCGGCCGCTGTCCGCGATTCGGACGTCGAGCGGTGCCGTGCCGCCCTCGTGTTCGAGCAGCCGGCGGGGCAGGAAATCGCCGAGCACGGCAACGCTCAGCGCGGCAGGCTCGGCACCGGCTGCCAGGTCGCGCAGGCTGCCCACGCGCTGCCTGAGCTCGTCGATCGAATCGCCGGCGATGCGGCTGATCGAGATGCCGTGGTCCGTGAGCAGCTTGAGTAAGCCGAGCTTCTGCACGTCGGCTTCGGTGTATTGGCGCCGGCCGTTGGGCGCCCTCGCGGCGATCACGGCCGAATAACGGCGCTCCCATACTCGGATCGTATGATCGGTCAGGCCGGTGAGCCTGGACACGGCACCGATGCCGTACAGTCGTGGAACGTGGGACTTCTCGGACATGGCCGTCTCCTGCGGTATTTGATCGGAGCCAGTTGGGGTGGTCGTGGACCGCAGTATAGTGTCGGCATTATTTCTAGACAATATCTAGACAAACGGGCGCGAACCGCCGGAATGCGGCACCTATCCCGGCAGCCCCTCGGTACGGATGCGCAACTGCCGGCCGCAATGCTTGCAGTGTATGGCGTCCAGCTCGTGGCGCGACAGGCCGCAATCGGGGCATTCGTATTTCACCTTTGTGGGCCTGAAGATCGTCTGAATAAGCCGCAGGAACAGTGCGACGCCGACGATCATGATGACCACCGCCAGCAGCCTGCCGGTGCTGCCGACCAGGATGACATCGCCGAAACCGGTGGTGGTCAGTGTCGTGATCGTGAAGTACAGCGCGTCCACGTAATTGTTGATGGAGTCGTTCACGGGCACCTGGAACTCGTAGACCGTCGCCGTAACGAGAAAGATGAAGACGAGCAGGTTCAGCGCACTGAAGATCACATCCTCGTTCTTGGCGAAAAAACGCGAATGCCTGCGAAGTTCGCGCGCGACAATGTAGGAGCGCAGCAGGCGTAGGGAGCGCACGAGACGCAGGAACGCGAAATTGCCGATCAGCGCGGGAACGAACAGTGACACAATTACGATGAAGTCCACTATCGTCATCGGCTTGATGAGGAACCCGCCCCGGTCTCTTTGCGCCGTCAGGCGACACAGGAAGTCGATGAGCAGTATCACGCCGATGATGATGTCCACCGTAACGATCCAGTCGTATGGATCGAGGAACGTGGTCACCACGAAATAGGTGATTACGAGAAGGTCGAAGCCGAGGAACAGGTACTGCGCCAGCAGCGCGCGCGGCGAAATACCGTAGTAGATCTCGCGGCAGGTTTCGCCGAAACCTTTCATGATCGACTCGCGAGTTCCCTCGCGACGGCCGCCAGGTCATCCTCGGTATCGACGCCTGCTCCCGGGCGCACGGCAGGTATGCCGACCCTGATCGTCATGCCGAGAGACAATGCCCGCAACTGCTCGAGATGCTCCGCGAGCTCCAGCGCCGAGGGATCGGATGCCACCAGCGTGCGCAAGACGCCGCAGCGATACGCGTATATACCGTGATGATGCAGCGCCGCCGACCTCGCCTCCGCAAGCCGCGCAGCGTCACGCGGGTACGGGATCGTGGCGCGACTGAAATAGATAGCGAAGCCGTCGTTGTCCAGAACGACCTTGACCACATTCGGATTCCCGAAGTCTTCGTCGGACAGTATCGGCGAAGCGAGGGTAGCAATATCGGCGGACGACTCGTCCAGCAGCGTCGCGCACTGATCGATCAACTCGGGCGGCATCGCAGGCTCGTCGCCCTGCAGGTTCACGACGATGGTCTCGTCGTGCCAGTCCATCAGGTCGGCCACCTCGGCGATGCGCTCCGTACCGGAGCGGTGCTGATCACCCGTCATGCACACGGCAGCACCGAAGTTCTCCGCCGCGTCGGCTATCCGCTCGTCGTCCGTGGCGATGACGACATTCCGCGCACCGCTCTCCCGCCCCCGTCGGTAGACGTGCTCGATCATGGGTCTGCCGTTAATCTCTCGCAGGGGTTTACCGGGCAGGCGCGTCGATGCATATCGCGCGGGAATAACGACGACGAAATCAGACATTGCCTTCTTGCTCGTTTCTCATGCGCGATTCGATCTGCTCCAGCCAGGGCGCAGCGATAACCGGATCGATCTCGACATCAACCGGTACGTACCAGTAGCGGTCCGATACCTGGCGCGGAAATTTCACTGCGTCTTTCTCCGTCATCAGGATATCGAAGTTGTCACCGAAGTCGAGTTGCTCCGGGCGCAGCGGCGCGTGGTCGGGATACGCATGCTCGATTACCTGCATGCCGTTTCCGCGCAGCGTATCGAAGAACCGGTCAGGGTTGCCGATCGCCGCTACGGCGTGCACGGTCGTGCCGGCGAAGCGTTCGATCGGCCGATTCAGCGAGCCGTTCAGGCGGCATGCCTCCGTGGCAACGAGCCGGAATTCGATCGCATTCTGCAGGCCAGTCGACTTCGCCACCCCTGCGTCGCGCAGCCGGCCGTTGACCAGCACCTGATCCACGTTTTCGAGCCGATCGGCAGGCTCGCGCAGCGGGCCGGCCGGCAGCAGGACCCCGTTGCCCAGGCCCCGGGCACCGTCGACCACGCAGATCTCGTAGTCCCGGCCCAGCGCATAGTGCTGCAGTCCGTCGTCCGCGATGACGAGGTCGGCACCATCCGCGACCAGCATGCTCACGCCGCGCGCGCGGTCCGCGTCGACGACGACCGGGCGCCCTGTTCGCATGGCGATGAGCACGGGTTCGTCGCCGACTACCGCCGGATCGCTGCGCGCATCGACACGCATCGACGTCCCCGCCTTGCTGCCGCCATAGCCTCGACTCACTATGCCCGGCGAGAAGCCGCGTTCGGCCAGTGAGTTGGCCAACCAGACGGTTGCCGGAGTCTTGCCGGTACCGCCGGCAGTGATATTCCCTACGACGATAACGGGAACCTTCGCGCGCCAGGTATGCTTGAGCCCGGCGCGATAAAGAGACCGCCGCAGTGACGACAGCAGCCAGTATATGCCCGACAACGGCAGCAGTAGCCGGTACCAGCCCCGACCGCCATACCAGGCGCGATGCAACCAGGCGTGTGCGGCATCCTTCATCGGGACGAGGTCATTGCTCGCTGAACTGCATCCGGTAAAGCGCCGCGTAATGGCCGCCCGCCGCGAGCAATTCCGCATGAGTTCCCGATTCAACGATACGGCCCGCATCGAGGACGATGATGCGATCCGCGTTCTCTACCGTCGACAGCCTGTGCGCGATAACGAGCGTCGTCCGATTCTTCATGAGTTCCGCGAGGCCCTCCTGGATATGCCGTTCCGACTTCGAGTCCAGTGCCGATGTCGCCTCGTCAAGGATGAGAATCGGCGCGTCCTTCAGCAATGCCCTGCCGATCGCAACCCGCTGCTTCTGTCCGCCGGACAACAGCGCTCCGCGATCGCCAACCATGGTGTCGAGCCCTTTCGGCAGCTCGCTCGCGAAGTCCATCACATGGGCAGCTTCGGCAGCCCTTATCAGCTCGTCGCGCGAGTGCCGGCGAAGTTCCCCGTAAGCGAGGTTGTTGGCTATGGTGTCGTTGAACAGGACCACGTCCTGGCTGACCAGGCTGATGTTGTCACGCAGATTGGAGAGTTTGTAATCACGGATCGATATGCCGTCGAGCAGGATATCGCCGGAACTCACCTCGTAAAAACGTGGCAGGAGGCTTACGAGCGTAGACTTGCCGCTGCCGGAATGGCCGACGATGGCGAGCGTCTGTCCTGCTTCTACCGAAACGGAGATATCGTTCAGTACCGGCCCGTCGTCTCGACCGTAACCGAAACTGACGTTTCGAAATTCGACTTCACCTCGAATATCGTTCTTCTCGACGGTCCCCGTATCGATCTCATCGGGTTCGTCCATGATCGAGAACAGGCTGTCTGCCCCCGCGACACCGCGCTGCAGTGTGGCATTTACGTTGGTGATGCGGCGGACCGGCTGCAGCATGAGCATCATGGCGCTGAAAAAGGAGATGAACTGGCCGGCCGTCAGGTTGCCCTCCAGCGACTCGCGGCTCGCCATGTATATGACCAGCGCGACGCCGAAACCGAAGATCGTCTGCGTGACGGCGACCCCCATCGACCGGACCCGGATCAGCTTGAGATTCTGTCTGCGATTCCTTTCGTCAACCTCGCCCAGGCGATCGCGCTCGTAGTCATAACCGCCGAACATCTTGACGACCCAGTTGCCGCGCACGATTTCTTCCGTTACCTGCGTAACCTCGCCCACGGAATCCTGGATGCGATTGCTGTAACGCCGGAATGCAATTCCGAGCACCCTGATCAACAGGGCGATGACCGGGAAGAGTATGACGACGAACACCGTCAGCCTCGGGCTTTGAATCAGCATGACGCCGAATGCCGCGAAGACAGTCAACACGTCGCGAATGCCGATCGTGACGACACTCGTTACAGATTCCGCGACCATCTCGACGTTATAGGTCATGCGCGACAGTAACGGCCCGACCGTCCGATCGTCGAAGAACCTGGCCGGCAGGGTAAGAAACTTGCTGAAGACTTCCCGGCGCAGCGAACTGATGACGCTGCGGCCGATCCAGCCCAGCGACGCTTCGGTCGCAAAACCTGCAATGCCGCGGGCGATAAAGATCGCAATGAACGCGATCGGCAGCCATTTTGCTGTATCGAGATTCTTCGCAACCAGCGCCTCGTCCATGAGGGGCTCCAGCAGGTAAACGAGACTTGCCTCGATCAGCGCGGTTGCAGCCATGCCGATCACGGCGACGAGTCCGATCCCCTTGTGCGGCAGGACGTAACGCCACAGGCGCCTGTAGATAACGGCGGTATCCCGGTCAGTTGGCGTGCTTTCGGCGATGGGTGGTCTCCCGTCTGCGCCTAGTCGTCGGCCGTATCGTTAACGGTTGCGATATTGATCTGCGTGAATCCCAGACGGCCGGCGACATCCATGGCCGTCACCACATACTGGTGCTTGGCATTGGCGTCGGCGCTGATCGTCAGCGGCAGCTGATTATTGCCGCCGGATATCTTCTGCAGCGCATTGCGGATCGTCTCGGGCCGCGTGTTGATCAGTTCGCGGCCGTTGACGAAATAGGTTCCGACTTCGGTAATCATGATGTCGATCTGGTCCGGCGTCTCCTCGACGATCGCGGGGCTGTCTGCCTCCGGCAGACGCAACTGGATCTGCGACTGCTTCACGAAACTTGTCGATACCATGAAGAAGATCAGCAACAACAGCACGACGTCGATCAGAGAGGTCAGGTTGACCTCGGGCTGTGTTTTCGGCCGGACGCTGAGCCTCATTCGCCGCCCTTCTGCTGTCGCCGGTGCAGCGCCTCGACGAGCTTGATGGCTTCCTTCTCCATGTCGACGACCAGCGTATCGACGCGGCTCCGATAGTAGCGATAACCGATCAGTGCCGGTATCGCGACAGTCAGCCCGGCCGCCGTCGTGATCAGCGCCTCTGCGATGCCGCCAGCCAGCGCCGTCGGATTACCTACGCCGTGCGTGGTAATCGCGGTGAATACCTTCACCATCCCGATGACCGTGCCCAGCAGTCCGAGGAGAGGAGTAATGGCGGCAACTGTGCCGAGTGTCTCGAGGTAGCGTTCGAGTTCGTGCACAACGTGGCGCCCGGTGTCCTCGATGCTGTCCTTCATCACCGCACGATCGCGGTCGCGATTGATGAGCCCGGCCGCGAGAATCTGCCCCAGCGGCGAACCCTGGTGCAAGCTCTGGATCTGCTTCTGGTCGAGCTGGTCCTTCTTCACCCAGCCCCAGACCTTGCTGGTCAGGTCTTCCGGAATCACGCGCTTCTGCTGCAATGTCCAGAAGCGCTCCAGAATGATGCCGAGGGCGATAATGGCGCACAGGATGATCGGCGCCATCAGCCAGCCACCGGATTTGACGATTTCAACCATACAGTCGGACTCGGAGGAAAAATGAAATATACAGCGCCGGGATCGAAAATTCTCCCCGCTCAGGGAACCTCGGGCTCGTGCCACATCCTGCGCCTTTGCTGACGTTCCGTCGACAGTCGAACGATTCCGGCCCCGTCGCAAAGCCGGACTCCGATCGCTCCGTCATGCGCGGTGACCAGCACGGTCGCACCGGCATCCTGCCAGCGCCGCACGACCTCGGGACGCGGCAGGCCCCAGCGGTTCCGGTGCCCGGCCGACACGAGTGCAAGGTCCGCCGACAGGGCTGTCACGAAAGCGATACTCGACGACGTGGTACTGCCGTGGTGAGGAACGAGAACGGCGTCGACACGGCGTGAGCCGCCGATACCGACGATCGCCTGTTCGACGCCGGCCTCGATATCGCCGGTCAGCAGCAGGCGCGCGTCCCCCGCTTCGACGAGTATGACGCAGGACGCATCGTTGCCAGCGCGTTTCGCATTCGCGGGCGGGTGCAGTACCCGGAACACTACGCCGTCCCAGCGCCAGGCCTGGCCTCGCCTGCAGGCCAGGGCCGTCCGATGGCTCAGCATGTGGGGTTCCCCGGCCAGCACGCGCGGGACGCCGATGCCGGCAAGCACCGCCGCTGTGCCGCCCGAGTGATCGATATCGGAGTGGGAGACGACGAGGCGGTCGATCTCCTGAATGCCCTGGGCCGAGAGATAAGGCAATACCACGCGGGTCGCCATATCGCTGCCGCCGGGATACGACGCGCCGGTGTCGTACAGCATCGTCCGTTGCCGGGTTCGCAGGACGACGGCAAGGCCTTGCCCCACGTCGAGCACGCGCACATCGAGACAATTGTCGGGCGGAGGATCCACCCGGTTCGTCACGAGCACGACGGTTGCCAGCCATGCGACTCGGCGGCCGGGCCAGCCTCTCGGCAGTGCGGCCCAGGCACCGGCAAGCGCAAGACAAAGGCTGCCTGTGCCGTCGATCAACGGCGTGCTCACGGCGCCGTAGGGAATCGAAAGCGCACGCTCGATGATCCATCGCAGCATGGAGATACTTGCGCCCGAGGCGCGCAGAGCCATATCGCCGACGACGGCCAGGGGACCGTCGAGCAACACGCCCGCGAGCGCGAGCGGCACCGTCACGACGCTGAACAGGGGCACGGCGGCAAAATTGACCAGCGGAGCGACGAACGAGAGGCGACCGAAGTTCGTGATCGTCAGCGGCAGCAGACCGAACAGCAGGAATACCTGTACTGCCGCGAGCTGAATGACACCGCGCGCGAATCGCGCGGTCCTCGAGTATCCCGGTACGACGGCCCGGCGCTGCGCGAACCAGAGCAACAACAGGACGGCCGTAAACGACAGCTGGAAACCGGGCGCCAGGGTCGCGAGCGGATCCTGCGCCACCACCGCAATACAGGCCGCGGCGAGAACCGCGAACGGTCGCGGTTCCCGTGACGACAGGAGTGCGAGCACCAGCAACAACAACATCAGGGTTGCACGTCTCGCTGGCACTGCGTAGCCGGACAGGCAGGCATAGCCGCCAGCCAGTACCAGGGAAGCCAGCCATGCGATCTTGAGGTGATTGCCGCCGAGGCGCAGCGCCCCACAGCCCACGACAACCAGGAACCACCCGGCTGTCGCCGCCAGGCCGACGTGCAGCCCCGAGATGGCCATGAGATGGCTGGTCCCGGATTGCGCGTATCGCTGCCATTGCTCCGCGGTGATGCCGTGCCGCGCGCCGACCGAAATCGCGGCAACGACCGCCGCCGTGTCCGCATCCCCGAGGATCGACTCCAGCCGTCGGACGATGCGCTGTCGCAGCTGGTCGACCGAATGACCCGTTGCCTGCTGGAGCCGCCGGTTGCGATGCCCGTTGACGACATACCCCGTCGCGCCGAGGCGCTCGCGGAAGAGCCAGGTTTCGTAGTCGAACACGCCGGGATTGCTCGTGCCACGTGGTCTCCGCAGCCGCACCTCGAGCTGCCAGACGTCGCCGATTTCCGGACGTTCGGCAGCGTCGTACCAGCTCAGACGCACCGTCGGCGGAATTCTCGGGTCGTCAACGGGGCGGGCCAGGAAGCTGGTCGTCTCACCCCTCTCGCGGGGAAAATCGGCGACCTGCAATACCGTCAATATGCTGTCGCCTTCGAACCGTGCCGGCAGCCGCGAACCGACGACCTGCACCGTGTGCAGGGCGAACAGGACGAACCCGGCGACAAACCAGGCCGCGGCCCGGCGGCCGCCGGCCACGAACGCGACGGCGGCACCGAATACCGCCGCGAGAAGTAGACCGTAAACGGAGACAAAGCTGGTAAAGTGCAGCGCGTAAGCGCCTGCCAGCAGGCTCAAGCAGGATCTGATCATCGCGTGGTTATTGCATCGACCGGCGACTCGGGGATCACCCCACTCAGGTAATCGGAAGCGACGACGAATGCCAAGACGCTTTTTCAGGAAGTTCGCATTCAAACGCCACGAATACGGGGAGAAGTGGTTCCTCGCACCGTTCCGCCACCTGATGCATGACCATCGCCTGTGGGCGGTACGCCGCAAGAACGTGGTGCCCGCAGTTGCATTGGGGGCGTTTTTCGCGTTCATGCCGTTTCCGGGACACCCGCTCTGGGCTGCGTTCGCGGCACTGGCGTTGCGGGTCAATATCCCGATCGCGGCGCTGACGACGTTCATCAGCAATCCGCTGACGATGGGGCCGATGTATTTCTTTGCTTACCGCTTCGGGGCCTGGTTGCTCGGCGCAGAGCAGAAGCCCTTCGACATGGAGATGTCGTTCGACTGGGTAACGCAGACCTTCGTGACCATCTGGCAGCCGATGCTGCTCGGGTGCCTGCTGCTGGGCTCGGCTGCGGCGCTCGTTTCTTACGTCACGCTCGACCTCATCTGGCGCAGCTCACTCGGCCAGTACAAGAGCCGCAAGCGACGGCAACGGCAGGACCGGGAAACCTGAGCTAGGCCCGCTCGACCAGCCGCCCGTCCTCCAGGACGAGGACGCGATCCATGCGATTCGCGATCGAATGATCGTGCGTAACGATGACGAGGCTGGTACGCATCTCGCGGTTCAGTTCCAGCATGAGCTTTAGCACGTGCTCGCCGTTGCCCGCATCGAGGTTACCGGTAGGCTCGTCGGCGAGTACCAGCTGCGGCCGGGTGATGAGCGCGCGCGCCACGGCCGCGCGCTGGCGCTCGCCTCCCGACAGTTCACCGGGTTTGTGAGTCAGGCGTTCGCCGAGCCCGACCCGCCCGAGGAGATCGCGGGCTTTGCCGAGCGCATCTGCCATGGTCTCGCGGCGGATGAGTAAGGGCATCGCGACGTTTTCCTCGGCCGTGAATTCCGGCAACAGGTGATGAAACTGGTACACGAAACCGATATACCGATTGCGCAGGTCGCCTTTCGCTTTCTCGTCTCCGCCGTGCATCGCCACACCGTCAACGAGCACGACACCCTCGTCGGGATCATCGAGCCCGCCCATGATCTGCAGGAGCGTCGTCTTGCCGGAGCCTGACGCGCCGATGATGGCTACGCGCTCGGCCGGCGCCACTTCCAGATCCACGCCCCGGAGGACTTCGAGCACCGAATCACCCTCCCTGAAGCGCCGCACCACACCGCGGCATTCCAGCACGCTGCGCTTGCCGTCAGTCATAGCGCAGCGCCTCCGCCGGTGCGGTTTTCGCAGCGACCCACGCCGGGTAGAGCGTCGATACGAGTGCCAGGACCAGTGCGATGGACGCGATTCTCGCGACATCTGCGACGCGCAGTTCCGACGGCAGGTCGCTGATGAAATACACGTCCGCCGCAAGGAACTTGATGCCGAATATCGCCTCGAGTTGAGTCACAACGGTCTCCAGGTTCATCGCGAGCAATACGCCGAACAAGACGCCGGCCAGCGTACCGACGATACCGATGACGCTGCCCTGCGTCACGAAGATCCTGAGGATACTCGAGGGACGCGCACCCACGGTGCGCAGGATGGCAATGTCCGCCTGTTTCTCCTTCACCACCATGACCAGGGTGGAGACGATATTGAAGGCGGCAACGGCGACAACCAGCAACAGGATGACGAACAGAATCGACTTGGTGATCTGGATCGAGCGAAAGAAATTGACATGGCGGCGGGTCCAGTCGCTGATCAGTACCAGTGCACCGTGTTCGAGCGCGACTTCCCGAACGATTGCGTTGGCATCGAAAATCTCCGTGACCGACAGCCTGACGCCGGTCACCGCGTCTCTCTTGCGATACAGCTTCTGCGCATCACCGATATTGATGAACGCGAGCCGGCGGTCGAACTCGTACATGCCGACGCGATAGATTCCGCTCACCGTGAATCGCTTGGTCCTGGGCACGACACCGGCGGGTGTCACGATGCCCTCGGCAAGCGTCACCGTCACCTTGTCTCCCATGCCGACCTGCAGCTCTCGCGCCAGCTCAACGCCAAGCACGATGTTGAACTCGCCCGGCTCGAGGCCGGCCAGTTCGCCGTCGAGCATCAGCTGCGCCACGCCCGATACGGCATCTTCCTGCGACGGATCGATGCCGCGGATCTCAGCCCCGCTCAGCCGTTCGCCGAAGACCATCAGCGCCTGGCCGCTCACGTAAGGCGACGATGCGGTGACCCGGGGATTCCGGGCCGCCGTGGCCTGCAGGTCCTGCCAGCCCTCGAGTTCGCCCTCGACACCTTCGATGCTCGCGTGCGCGGTCATCGCCAGCAGGCGGTCCTTTAGTTCGCGCTCGAAGCCGTTGACAACCGATAACACGATGATCAGTACAGATACCGCGATCGCGATGCCGAGCATCGAGATCGCCGAGATCAGCGACACGAAACTGTTGGCGCTGCGCGAGCGCACGTAACGGCTGCCGATCCAGGTTTCGTAACGTTCGGCCATGAAGCTACTCGTACCTCAGCGCCGCAGCCGGATTGACGAGGGCCGCTCGCCTCGCCGGATACAGCGTGGCGAGCGATGTCAGCAGGAATGCGGCAATCGAAATTACCGTGACGTCGGGCCACTCGAGTTCCGACGGAATACGCGTGACGTAGTAGACGTCACCCGGCATGATCTGGAAACCGAAAAGCTGTTCGAGTACGGGCACGATCACGGGCACGTTGATCGCAAGGACGATGCCGAGCAGCACACCCACCAGCACGCCGGCCCAGCCGATCATCGCGCCCTGTACGAAGAATACGCGAACGACGCCGTTGGGGCCCATGCCCAGCGTTCTGAGGATCGCAATATCGTTGGTCTTGTCCGTAACGACCATCACGAGGCTGGCGACGATGTTGAACGCTGCAACGCCGATGATCAGCGACAGGATCAGCGACATCATCATCTTCTCGAGCCGGATCGCCCGGAAGTAGCTCGCATTCTCGACGGTCCAGTCGCTGGCGGTCACTCCGCCGATACGCTGCGCCAGCTTCTGCGATACGACCGGCGCGGCCATGACATCGTCGGCGCGGAAACGAACGGCAGTGGCCTCGTCTCCCAGCCCGAGAATATCCGCCGCATCGCGCGTATTGACCAGGGCGAGAATGCTGTCGTGATCCTGCAGTCCCGCCTCGAAGACGCCGGTCATGACGAAGCGCTCGAGCACCGGCTCCATGGTTCCGTCACCGGCAGGACGTGGTATCAGCAGGACGACGCCGTCGCCGATTCGCGAGCCCAGGTCATACGCGAGCACCCGACCCAGGATGATGCCGCGGCTGCCGGGCTGCAATGTCGACAGCTCACCCTCGACGAGGTTGAAAACGTCACCCGACAGGCGCTGTTCGTACTCGGGGTCGATGCCGTGCACGATGACGGCTCGGAGGTCGCGGCCGGACTGGATCATGCCCTCGAGTTCGACGACGGGCGCCGCGGCGGCAACGCCCTCCTCGGCTTCCACGTCGCGGACGAGCTGGCGCCAGTCGCTGGTCACGCCGTCGCTGCCCGTCACGAAGCCGTGCGCCGACATGCTCAGCAGCCGGCTGCGCAGTTCGCCCTCGAAACCGTTCATCACCGAAAGAATGACGATCAGCGCCGCAACACCGAGCGCAATCCCGATCAGCGAAATGAGCGTTATGAAGGAGACGAAACGTGTGCGGCGCTTCGCCCGCAGGTAGCGAAGCCCGATAAAGAGTTCGACGGGACTGATCATCGCCACGCATTAAACCACAATCATCGGGCGCTGGTTCACGCCGTCCGGGCGCGTCCAGACTGTGACACAGTTCTCAATACCGGCGTTTTGCCGTCGCCTGCGGCCGCAATCGGACATCGATCCTGTTTTTTGGCCCGGCTACCGGTGCTATATTGCTTCGGCAAGCACTTGGAGAGGGATCATGCATAAGCTGCGTTTACTCACAATCCTCGGTCTGGCCCTGGGCCTGGTGGCCGGCGCCAACGCGGATACGCTGAAGACCGCGGGCATCAGCGCAGGCGAAGACGGCTCACGCCCGATGCGCGGCACGACGCAGGCGCAGGTCGAATCGAAATACGGTAGCCCGGTGTCGAAGAAGGCGCCGGTCGGCGATCCGCCGATCTCCCGGTGGGAATACCAGGACTTCACGGTCTACTTCGAGCACGACCGCGTTATCCACGCCGTCCTCAAGCGCTAACCGAAAAACTCCTCCGCGAACTCCGGCGCCCGGGCACTGCCCGGGCGTTTTCGTTTACCCTTTGAACAGAGACCTGGCCACGAGCGGCGCACACAACCTGTTGCGCGGCCTCGGTAGTCGTTCTCGCTTAATGACGCTCGGCGTCCATGCCTCGCGCCAATCGTTCTCCGCTTGCTCGGGCGTCCTGCTGCGCTCCGCGCGACGCTCGACCAAACACCCGGTGCCGCGCACCAACAGTTTCCGGCTGTTCCCCGGTAGCAGGCCAATGAAACCAGGCGCCCGGGGCGTTTTTCGACCGAAGTAAAGCGCAGCGAAGCGAGCCATGAGGGAGAGAAATGCCCCGGGCGCCTACGGGTCGCGACACGGTTTGCGAAGCCCGGTTCGGGGTATTTGTCGACGAGGCCTAAAGCGAGCGCAGCGAGCGGCCCGGAGACAAATACCGCAGACCGGGCTTCTTGCTTTCCGGCAATCGCGCATCGGGGACCGGCGCCGCCGTTCGATCGAATAGACCGTGTGGAGAGACTCGGGCGGCACGACTATAATCGCGGGCCCGTTCCCCGATGCGCCCGTCGTGCCCGAACCCACCTGCCTCATTGCCGAAACCCTGGCGTCCGGCCCCCATTCGGCCTGGGGCAGCCTGGTCGGTGCGAGCGCGTCGCTCGCATTCGCCGAACTCGCGGCGCAGACGGACGCACCGCTGCTCGTGATCGCGGACGACCCGCGTCATGCCGACCAGCTGGAGGCCGAACTGCGTTTTTTCTCGGGCGGGTCTTTCCCGGTGCTGCACTTCGTCGAATGGGAAACCCTGCCCTGGGATAGTTTTTCACCCCACCAGGACATCATTTCGCAGCGCCTGCTCGTGCTGTCCAAACTGCCGTCAATGCGCCGCGGCGTCATCGTCGCCTCGACGCCGGCATTGCTGCAACGACTGCCGCCACTGGACTATGTCGCGGCCCGCTCGCTGTCGTTGCGCACGGGTCAGCAACTGTCGCACGACGAATTCACGGAATCATTGGCGTCCGCCGGCTACCTGCGGGTACCGCAGGTGTCCGAGCACGGTGAGTTTGCCGTCCGCGGCTCGCTGATCGACGTATTCCCGATGGGTTCGGACAAACCCGTACGCATCGACTTCTTCGACGATGAAATCGAGTCGCTGCGCCACTTCTCGGCGGAGTCGCAATTATCGGGCGACACGATGGTCTCGATCGACCTGCTGCCGGCCCGCGAGGTGCCGCTGGACGACGATGCGATCCGGGAGTTTCGCTCGCGCTATCGCGAGCGCTTCGAGGGGCAGCCGAGCCGTTCCCGCGTTTATCGTGACGTCTCCGACGGCATTGCCCACGGCGGTATCGAGTATTACCTGCCGCTGTTCTTCGAACATACCGCCGGGCTGGCCGATTACCTGACCGACGACTGTGTCGTCATACGGCCCGATGAACTGGAAGGCCTGCTCGAACGGACGTGGTCCGAGATCGAAGAGCGACACGAGCTTTGCAGCCTCGACCCGGAGCGGCCCATCCTGGATCCATCGGAAACATTTGCGGCAATCGAGGCCGTAGCGGAACAGCTGGATCGCCACCGGGCCATCCGCTGGTCCGCGCGATCGCTCGCGGAGGCCCCGGAAGTCCGGAATCTGCCCACGCGTATGCCGCCCGCGCTCAAAGTCGAGGCGCGTTACGAGGACCCGGCCGGGGCATTGATTCAGTTCCTGGATAGCTTCGAGGGCCGCGTACTGTTCACGACAGACTCGGCGGGCCGCCGTGAGCAGGTCTACGAACTTCTCTCCGGACGCGGCCTGGACCTTGCGCGCGTCGATGGCTGGCCCGACTTCGCGGCGGGCAGTCACCGCATCGGGGTGGCGATCGCCCCGCTCGAGAACGGGGTCCTCCTGCCCGATGCACGACTCGCGATTATCAGTGAGCAACAGCTTTTCGGCGACCGGGTGCGCACCCGGCGGCGACGGCGCCGCGCCGAACGGGATCCGGAGTCGATCATCCGCCAGCTCGACGATCTCGAGGCGGGCTCGCCGGTCGTGCACGCGGAATATGGCGTGGGTCGGTACATCGGCCTGATTACGCTCGACGTCGGCGGCATCGAGGGGGAATTCCTGCATCTCGAATACGCGGACGGCGACAAGCTCTACGTACCGGTGCACGCGCTGGAGCTCATCTCCCGCTACACGGGCACGTCACCCGAGAACGCGCCCCTGCATCGCCTGGGCAGCGACCAGTGGGAAAAGGCACGGCAACGCGCCATCCGCAAGATCCGCGATGCAGCCGCGGAACTCCTGGATATCTACGCGCGCCGCGCTGCACGCTCAGGTCATCACTTTCGATGGTCCGAGACGGACTACCGGGCATTCGAAAGCGACTTCCCGTTCGACCCCACCGATGACCAGGCGCGGACGATCGACGAAGTGCTGGAGGACCTGGGTTCCAACAATCCAATGGACCGCATCGTCTGCGGGGACGTCGGATTCGGTAAGACGGAGGTTGCCTTACGCGCCACTTTCGCGGTCGTACACGGGGGCAAACAGGTCGCTGTGCTGGTGCCCACGACACTGCTCGCCCAACAGCACGGGCAGAACTTCCGTGACCGTTTCGCCGACTGGCCGGTTCGAATCGAAGTCCTGTCGCGCTTCCAGTCGCCAAAACAGGTGCGCGGTATCGTCGAGGGCATGAAATCCGGGACGGTTGACGTCGTCATCGGAACCCACCGGCTGCTGCAGCATACGAAATCGTTCAAAGACGTCGGCCTGGTCATCATCGATGAGGAACATCGTTTCGGCGTACGCCACAAGGAAGCCATACGTTCGCTGCGCAGCGAAGTCGATGTGCTGACCCTCACGGCCACACCTATCCCGCGAACCCTCAACATGGCGCTGGGCGGAATTCGCGACATGTCGCTGATTGCGACACCACCGCCGGAAAGACTGTCGGTCAAAACCTTCGTCGGTGAGTGGAATGAAGTGGTGATCCGCGAAGCCTGCCTGCGCGAAATCAAGCGCGGCGGTCAGGTCTATTTCGTACACAATCGCGTGGAGGACATCGAGCGTGTCGGCGAGCACATCGCGACGCTGGTGCCGGAGGCAACCTTACGCATCGGCCACGGGCAGATGCCGGAACGCGAACTCGAACAGGTGATGCTCGATTTCTATCACCGCCGCTTCAACGTCCTGCTGTGTACGACAATCATCGAAAGCGGCATCGACGTGCCGACCGCAAACACGATCATCATCAACCGTGCTGACCGTTTCGGCCTCGCGCAGTTGCACCAGTTGCGTGGCCGGGTCGGCCGCTCGCACCATCGCGCCTATGCATACCTGATAGCACCGCCGAGAGCGGCGATGACGGCCGATGCGGTGAAGCGCCTCGAGGCGATCGACTCGCTGGAGGATCTCGGTTCCGGATTCACGCTCGCCACCCACGACCTCGAGATACGGGGCGCCGGCGAACTGCTCGGCGACGAGCAGAGCGGTCAGATCCAGGAGATCGGCTTCTCGCTCTACACGGAGCTTCTGGCACGCGCCGTCGAGTCCCTCCGTGCGGGCCGTGAGCCGGACCTGGACAAGCCGCTGGACGCCGGCGTCGATATCAATCTGCACGTTGCCGCCCTGCTTCCAGGTGACTATGTTCCCGACGTGCATCTGCGGCTCATGCTCTACAAGCGCATCTCGGCTGCGCAGACGGCGGAAGACCTGCGTGAAATGCAGGTCGAACTCATCGACCGATTCGGGCTGCTGCCGGACGCGACGAAGAACCTCATCCGCATGGCGACACTGAAGCAACGCGCAGCAAAGCTCGGTATCGAAAAAATCGACGCGGCCGACACGGGTGGCTACATCGTGTTTGGCGACGACAGCCGGATTGACCCTGTCGCGCTCGTGCAATTAGTGCAAAATGACAGCCGCAGCTATCGGCTGCAGGGCTCGCACCGGCTGAGCTTCAGGCTCGACCTCGCAGACGTCGAGGCTCGCTTCCGGGCGATAGAGGACCTTATGGGCACACTCGGCCCGGAACAGGGCAAGTAGCATACGCGCCGGCGATCGGCATAGTGAAGGTATGAAGATGCGACGAGTAATCACGACCCTGGCAACGGCACTGACATGGACGACCGTTGCCGCCCAGGTAGCTGACAGTCCGGAGGAGCAGGAATATCCCCGTTACACCGTCGAGGTGATCGTCTTCGAATACGCGGAAGGCGTTTCGATCGGTACCGAACGCTTCCTCCCCGAGGAACCGCCACTGCCAGAGGGCGATGAACCGCTCGAAGGCGAAGCTGTATTCGGCGATCCCGGCACCGTGACCGCCTCCGAACCGGCGTCCTACTCCGACACCGACGAGCAGGACGGCGAGTCGATCGAGCCCGAGTTCATACTGCACACCGAGGACGAGTTCACCATGACCGACATCGCCAGCCGGCTCGAGCGGCTCGATGTGTACAGGCCGATCCTGCATTTCGCATGGACACAGGTAACTCGCCCGGAGGAAGAAACTCAGCCTATCGAGCTGCAGGCATTGACGGAACCGGTCGAGGGACTGGACGGGCGATTTACGCTCTACCTGAGCCGCTACCTGCATCTCGTGGTTGACCTGAGTCTCGAGCAGACATCGGTCCTGTCGGACCCGATCGCCATCGACGACACAGCGTCGGTGTTTCGGGACAGCCGCGGCGGCGCAACCTACGACGAGCTGCAGCCCGCGCCCGCACGCTACCGGATTACCGAGGATCGCATTTTCAAAAGCGGCGACCTGCGCTATTTCGATCACCCGAAATTCGGGGTGCTGGCGAAGATAACCCGCGTCGAGGAACCGGAAGACGAGGAAGCGGATTCCGGGCTAGTCGGCAAACTCGTCGAGTAAATCGTCGAGAAATTTCCGCGCGCTGCGCGACTCCTCCGAGGCCTGAACCAGGCCGACTCGAAAGGATACGGTGACAAAACGGCCCGCGCTGGATCGCGGGTGGTGCAGCCCCAGTTCGCGGACCGCTGTCGAGATTCTCGCGGCGAAATCCTGCACCGCATGCTCGTCGGGCGCGTGCGACAGTACGGCCAGTCGCTCGCCGTCCAGCCTGCCGACAACGTCGCTGGCACGCCTGAGGCAACGCCGAATCGCCTGGCCCACCCTGCGCAGACAGGAATCGGACGCGTGCCGGCCAAACACGTCGACGTAAGCTTTGAAATCGTCGAGCACGAACACGACGACGGCGATCGCGCTCCGCTCGCGGGCGGCAACCGCCCAGTCGTGATCGAGGACTTCCCGGAACGCCCGCCCGTTCAGCAGCCCGGTCACGGGATCTTCCCGGCTGAGGTCCCGGATGCGCCGTTTCGCCTTCAGCAATGCATGCTGAACTTCGGCGCCCTCGGCCGACGCGCCCCCGGACCCGCCGCGCCAGAACGCCGCATAAAAGCTTGCGCTCGTCTCGCCCGGTAATGCGAGAGGTTTCAGCACTAGGAGGAACTCGCGACCTCCCTGCTCTACCGGAAAACTGGTTTCCTGCTTCGATCGCACGGCCGCACTGATTTCGAGTGCCAGCTCGCGGCCGACCATCTGCTCGACCACGTCCGCGAACGGTTTGCCGTCCGGATGCTCGCCGCCTAACGCGGCGAACGCCCGGTTGCTGAACGCAACCGGCCACTCCGAGTGATCGACATGTACGACCAGAACGGGCTCGGCGGATTCCGCGAGTACCTGTTCGAGAATGCTTCTGTTGACCGCTTCCATTATTCAGGCGTCAAGTTCGAGTTCCGGCGGCTCTGTCCACTTCGACAGCTCCGAGTGTGCCTCATGCCACTGGTCGCTGGCGAGCAGCGATTCACGCATTACGTGGCCCGTTCCGTGCAGCCTCGCGAGGCGCACGAGGGACAGCGGATTCGAGTAGTCCTTCAGCGCCCTCACCGTGGCCTGGGCCGCAGCGCGGTCATTGCAGACCAGGATCATGTCGCAGCCGGCCTCCAGTGCCAGACGCGCACGCTCGGGCATGGTGCCATACGTCCGTGTCGCCTTCATGCTCAGGTCGTCGCTCAGGACCGCGCCGTCGAAACCGAGCCTGGAGCGGAGCTCCCGCTGTACCCAGTACGGCGCAAACCCCGCAGGCAGCGGGTCCATCTCGGGGTAAACGATATGCGCCATCATGACGCCGGCGACGAGCCCGTTACTGATCAGCTTGTCGTAGGGCCGCATGTCGTCCAGCAGATCCCCGTATTCGCGGCGGTCAACCGGTAGCTGCTCGTGGGAATCGGCAACGACCGCGCCGTGCCCTGGGAAATGCTTCGCAACGGCCGCCATCCCGGCGCTGCGCAGGCCGCGCGAAAACTCGGCCGCCAGCTCCGCGACGACTTCGGGTCTGGCATGAAAAGACCGGTCGCCTATGATCTCGCTTACGCGCCAGTCGAGGTCCACGCAGGGCGCAAAGCACAGATCGATACCGCAGGCCCGGAGCTCCGCAGCAATCAGCCAGCCGGCCTGCCTGGCAAGCGCCAGAGCGCCTTTCGGATCCGTTCCGTATTGGCGGCCGATGACCCGCATGGGAGGAATCGCCGTGAATCCGTCGCGGAAACGCTGCACGCGGCCGCCCTCGTGGTCCACGGCAATGATCGGCGACGGGCTCCTGAGCGCACGCACCTCGTCCACGAGATCGGTCAGCTGTTGCGGCGATTCGTAATTGCGACTGAACAGGATCAACCCGCCTACGGCAGGTTCCCGCAACAGCTCACGATCCGCCGGCGTCAGGCCGAGACCATCGATGTCCAGCATCACCGGTCCGAGTGACATGCACTGCTCCCAAAATAATTAATTATTGACTATTGTCGGAAAACAGCAATTGACTCGACATGGGCCGTGTGGGGGAACATGTCGATAATGCCCGCCGCATCGAGCGAATATCCGGCCTCGTTCACCAACACGCCCGCGTCGCGCGCGAGCGTGCCGGGATGGCAGGATACGTACACTATTCGCGCCGGGTCCATCTGCCTGATGCATCTTACGACTTCCGCCGCGCCGCTGCGGGCAGGGTCCAGGAGTAGCCGGTCCCAGGGGCCTCGCAGCCACTTCTCCGTGCCGTCGATGGCCGCCAGGTCGGCCTGGCGGAACCCGGCGTTGTCGAGTCCGTTGCCTGCAGCATTCGCTGTGGCCCTGCGCACCAGCGTCGCCTCGCCCTCGATGCCCAGCACTTCACCGCAGCGCCGGGCGAGCGGCAGCGAAAAGTTGCCAATACCGCAATAGAGATCGAGCACCCTGTCCTGTTGCCCCGGTTCCAGCAGATCGAGCGCCTTGCTGACCATTGTGCGGTTTATTTCGCCGTTGACCTGCACGAAGTCGAGCGGCTCGAACTCGATGCGCACGCCGAATTCAGGAAGCTCGTAATACAGCGGTTCGGGCTCTTCGTCCGGGTGCAGCAGGCTGACCGAATCGAGGCCACCCGGTTGCAGGTAAATGCGCACGCCGTGCTCGTTCCCGAAGCCGCGAAACTCGTCGAGATCGTCCCCGGCAGGCGGGTCGAGGACGCGGAATACCAGGGCCGTGGCGTTGTCGGCGACGGCGACCTCGATCTGCGGGATGCGGGCACGTATCGAAAGGCGCCCGACCAGGTTGCTCAGCGGTTCAATGAGCCCGTCGACCGGCGCTGCCAGTACCTCGCAGCGATGCATGTCGGTGATGAATGGCGCGTGCCGTTCGCGAAAACCGACAAGAACCCGGCCCTTGGCACTGACATCCTTGACGGCAAGCCGTGCGCGACGGCGGTAATTCCACTCCGGGCCGGTGACCGGTTCCAGCCAGCAGCCCGGTTCGACGCGACCGATGCGCTCCAGGTTGTCCCGCAGTGTGTCGAACTTGATCGCACGCTGCTGCTCGACGCCTACGTGCTGCAACGCGCAGCCACCGCAGCGTCCGTACACCGCACATTTTGCCGCTACGCGCCCCGGCGAGGCGGTGATGACTTCGAGTAATTCGGCTTCGTCGAAATTGCGTCGCGACTTCCGACGTACGAAGCGCACTTCTTCGCCGCTCAGCGCACCCGCGACGAAGACCTTCTTGCCCTTCGTGTCGGCGATGCCCCGCCCGTCATGAGTGACGGAGCCGATGGATGCCGTCTCGGGCTGCCGCTTGCTGCGCGCCATGCCGCCAGGTCACCTTGCCTCTGGCCAGGCATCGAGGAATTCGTCGAGGTGTGGCGAGTTCATTCCGGCCAGGGTCTCCCGAACCAGCGCGAACTCCCGCTCCAGTCCCTCGGCATCGAGATTGCCGCGCATCAATTCGAAGCGCAGGTAAATGAGCCAGGTGTTGAGAACATCGGTTTCGCAGTAGTCGCGGATTTCGCGGATACCGCCGGCAAGCCACGTCTCCCAGACCTTGTCCCCGCTCATGCCGATCTTGCCCGGAAAACCGAGCAGTACCGCGGTCTGGTCCAGGCTCGCACGCCCGCGGTGCTGGTAGCCCGACAGGACGTCCATCAGGTCGACGTGGCGCCAGTGAAAGCGGCCGAGGTAGTTGTTCCACCTGTACTCGCGATCGGCATCACCCACCTCCCAGTAACGTGGCGCCTGTACGCCGTGCCTGAGCGCCCGGTAGTGCAGGACGGGAAGATCGAAGCCACTGCCGTTCCAGGACACCAGGTCGGGAGCGTAGCGCTCTATCCCGTCGAAAAAACGACCCACGATTTCCGCCTCTCCGGATTCCTCGTCGCCGAGACTCCAGACCTTGAAACTGTCTCCGGTGCGCAGGGCAACGGATATCGCCACGACGCGATGCTGGTGCAGCGGCAGAAAATCGTTGCCCGTCTGCTGCTGGCGCATGAAGGTCATCGCGGTTGCGACTTCCTCATCGGGAAGATCCTCGAGGCCCCACATCCGCCGCCCGAATTCCACGTCCGGGATGGTCTCGATATCGAATGAAAAACAATGCATCTCAGGCTCTCTCTACGACGGCGAAAGCGACGACGAGACCGGCATCGTCGGTGAGGCTGACGTGGCCTGCCCCGACGCCGAGACGATCGCAGACACGCCGGCCGCGCTCGGACCAGACGACGAGCGGCCGTCCCCATTCGTTGTTGGTGATGCCCACGTCCCGTAGCCATACGCCGTGGGCAAATCCCGTACCCATCGCTTTCACCGTCGCTTCCTTGCCCGCGAAGCGCATGGCGAGAAAGCGCACCGGCCATTTGCTCTTGTTGAACAGCTCGAGCTCCTCGTCCATGAGCAGTCGCCGAACGAAGTGATCGCCGAATCGATCGTAGGTAGCCTGTATGCGCGACAACTCGACGACGTCCGTCCCTACCCCGAAGATCACCGGCTGCGCGCCTCAGTCATGAGCCGCTTCATTTCCGAGACTGCCTCGGCGAGACCGTCGAACACGGCCCGGGAGACGATCGCGTGGCCGATATTGAGTTCGACGATTTGCGGTATGGCGGCGATCTCGCCCACGTTGTCGTAATTCAGTCCATGGCCGGCATTGACCACCAGGCCGAGACGATCGCCGAATGCCGCGGCATCGACGACTCTCTGCAGTTCGGCCGCGCGCCGGCCATCGTCGGCATCGGCATAAGTCCCGGTATGCAACTCGACAACCGGCGCAGCGCAGGCGGCAGCCGCCTCGAGCTGCTGCTCGTCGGGGTCGATGAAAAGCGACACCCTGATGCCCGCGTCCGCAAGCCGGGCGCAGGCGTCCCTCACCCGATCCGTCTGGCTTGCGACGTCGAGGCCGCCTTCGGTGGTCAGTTCCTCGCGCCGCTCGGGCACGAGGCAACAATCGCTCGGCGCAAACTCACACGCGATACGAAGCATTTCGTCCGTGACCGCGAGTTCCAGGTTCATGTGCGTCTGCATCACGGCGGCGATCTCGGCGAGGTCGGTATCCTGAATATGACGACGATCCTCGCGCAGATGCAACGTGATGCTGTCCGCGCCGGCACGCTCGGCAATGATCGCCGCATCGGCGGGACTCGGGTACGGGGTACCGCGCGCCTGCCGCAGCGTTGCGACATGATCGATATTCACGCCGAGGTGAACGGGTCTCGTGTCGGGCATTCAGCGTTATTCCCGGGAACTGCTCTTCGGCATTCTAGCGCGATGCAGTTCGAGCAGCACCTTGCGACTCTTCAGCTCCCTGCCATCGAGGTGATGCCGGATGACCTCGCGCAACAGGCGGCCCGCATCGCGAAGCACCCCCGGATCTTCGAAGGTCGCCCCGGCTATGCCGCGTAGCCGTGCCCCCTCGAACACCATCGGGCCTTCGCTGCGCGTCACGGCCACGGGACCCTGATCGACACGGTATTCGTAGAAGCGCTGATCGTCGATGGGCGCGTGCAGGTTCGCGTCATGTTCCAGGTTCAGTGCGTAGCCGAGCAGCCGCAGCAATTCCATCTCGAACACGCGCAGATTGGCGGCGAGCTCCGCGCTGCGCGAAAGTGCGGCGATCGTCTGCGCGTAGGCATCGAAGATCTCCGGCTGCGGGTCGTGCCGGTGCAGGAAACTGAGTACCAGCTCATTGACGTAGTACGCCGCGAGCAGCGCGTCCCCGCCGAGCGAATGCGGTGCCCCGTCGATCTCCGCGCCGGTCAGCGTGCCGAGATCCGACCGGGCGAACCACGACAGGCGCAGCGGCTGAAAGGGCCTCAATATGCCGCGTAACCTCGATTTCGCCGCGCGGCTGCCGCGTGCCACCAGCGTGCCCTTGCCATACTCACGACTGAGCACGTCGAGCAGCTGGCTGGTATCACGGAATGGCCGGTGATGCAGGATGTATGCGGGCTGCTGCTGGACTCGACGCGTCGCTGTCATCTTTTCAGGGTGATTCGTAGCCGAGTTTCATGAGGTCCTGTTCACTGTCGGCCCAGTTGTCCTTGACCTTGACCCATAATTCGAGATGCACGTGCTGATGCAGCTGTTTCGCCAGCGCGAGGCGCGCCTCCTGGCCGATCGTGCGCAGCATCTGGCCGCCCTTGCCGACGACGATGCCCTTCTGGCTGTCGCGTTCCACCCAGATAACCGCGTGAATGGTAAGCCGATCGCGTTCCTTCGAATATTGCTCTACCTGCACGGTCAGGCCGTAGGGCAGCTCATCGCGCAAATGAACCGTCAGCCTTTCGCGAATCACCTCTGCTGCGTGGAATTCCGGGCTGCGATCGGTAAGCATCTCGGCCGGGAACAATGGAGGCGATTCCGGCAGACGGCTGCGGATGGTGGCGGCCAGGACGTCGAGATTATCCCGCTTGCGCGCGGAAACCGGGATGATCTCGATGAATTCATGGCGCTTCGACATCGCATCGATAGCTGCGAGCAGCTGTTCCTTCGGATGCACCGAATCGATCTTGTTGAGCAACGCGATACAGGGCACGCCGGATGACTTTATGCGTTCGAGAACGTCCGCGTCCTCATCGGTCCAGCGTGTCGCCTCGACGACGAATAGCGCCAGGTCGGCATCTGCCAGGGCGCTTACTGCGGTACGGTTCATGAGCCGGTTCATCGCACGCCCGGCGTTACGGTGGAGACCGGGCGTATCGACAAATATTATCTGCTCCTCGTCTCCGGTGCGGACCGCGAGTATCCGGTGCCTCGTAGTCTGCGGCTTCGAGGTGACGATAGTCACTTTCCTGCCCATCATCGCATTGATGAGCGTCGACTTGCCGACGTTCGGCCTGCCCACGACGGCCACGAAACCGCAACGAAACGCCTCCTCAGCCACGCTATCCGCCCTCCGTCAGCCTGCCCAGCATGTGCCGCGCGGCTTGCTGCTCGGCGCTGCGCCGCGAACGTCCTTCACCGGTGGCCGGCTCCTGGTCCGGCACCAGGCAGCGTACCTCGAAGTGCTGCTGGTGGGCTTTGCCGCTCACGTTGACGAGTTCGTAATCGGGCGGCGAGGCGCCCCTCGCCTGCAGCCATTCCTGCAGGCGCGTCTTGGGGTCGCGCAGGTCATCGGCATGCGGCAGGTCGTCGAGCTTTTCCGCGAACACACGGCGGATCAGTCCGGCCGACGTATCGAAGTCGCTGTCGAGATACACGGCACCGAACAGCGCTTCCAGCGCATCGGCGAGTATGGATTCGCGCCGGTGCCCGCCGGTCTTGCGTTCGCCGCTGCCGAGAATCAGGTGATCGCCCATGCCCAGGTCCGAGGCGACGCCCGCCAGCGTGGTATCACGCACGAGCGAGGCGCGAAGACGGCTCAGGTCGCCCTCTGGCGCGTCGGGAAGCGTATGGAACAACACCTCGGAGACGACGATATCGAGCACCGCATCGCCGAGGAATTCCAGGCGTTCGTTGCTCGTCCCCTGCGCACTCCTGTGCGTCAGCGCCTGCCGCAGCAGGCTGACGTCATTGAAACTGTAGCCCAGGGTCTGTGTCAGCCAGCGTTCAGCCTTGTCCAAGATAATCGCTCTGTATCGGCGCGCAAGCGATTCGCGCGACGTCTCCTGCCGTACTCATCGGCCTGTTGTTATCGCCGCACAAGCACCGTCTTGTCAAACTCGACCGAAAATGAAACGTTGGCGATGAAAGGAGTCACGTGCTCGTAATTTGCACGGACCTCGAAACCGCCGTCTACGGAGGTCACGGTTATATCGCGCGCCGAAATCTCGCCGACGCTTTCGACGTCGAAGCGACGCGAGATGGAGTTGCGAATCGCGCTCCGCGACGGATTGGTACCGTCGAATTCCTCCTGCACGCCATTGATCACGCCCAGGACCTTCGTGTAATTGAGGTAGACGGGCGTCAGCCGAATGCCCGCAAACGCGAAGAGGCCGACGAACGCGACGAGCACGATAAGCCCGATCGTCGTCATACCGTCCTCGCGACGCAGTACCGATCGGCCTGCGGCTGGCCGGTAGCCCATCCTGTTCTGAATGTGTGAACTAGCGCACATTACTGAAACTCCAAGGATTCTGGTCAAACCAACGCGTCGCGCCCTGGCGGCGCGATTTACATAAGGCTAGCGCGATTCTATCGGGCAAATCAGTGACTGGCACCACATTATTGGATCTTTGTACCGATCCTGTCCCAGCGCGGCCAGCTCAGGCCGTCCATATGCATCCACACGCGCACGGCCTCGCCGACGAGGTGAGATTCCGGGATAGCCTCGATGAAACGGCTGTCCTTGCTGTTGTCGCGGTTGTCACCCATCACGAAATAGTGGTCCTCCGGGACCTCGTAGACGTCGTCTCTCACGGAGTAGGTATTCGTAATCAGGATCTGGTGCCTGCGGCCGTCCAGATTCTCGAGGTACACGGGCGCGCCGGGCGCGGCATCCGGGCTTCGTTCGAGTTCTACGAGCTCGCCGTTGATCGTCAGGCGATGATCCTCGTAGACGAGAGTGTCGCCGGGCAGGCCTACGACGCGCTTGATGTAATTGACGCTCGGATCCTGCGGCAGCCGGAACACGACGACGTCCCCGCGCTCGGGTGAACCGGTTTCCAGGATCTTGGTTTCCGTGACCGGCAGGCGCAAGCCGTAGGAGAATTTCTTGACGAAAATGAAATCGCCCTGCAGCAGCGTCGGCATCATCGAACCCGAGGGAATACGAAACGGTTCGAACACGAACGACCGGATAACCAGCACGATGAGCAGTACCGGAAAGAAAGAGCGCGAGTACTCGACCAGTGTCTGCCGGCCGCCCCGAGGCTCCTCACTGCCGCGTTTCGAATCGTGCCAGACGAATACGTCGAGCAGGTAGACGATACCCGTCAACGCTGTCAATAGGGTCAGAATCAGTGCGAGATTAATGCTCAATGGAACCTCGGATTACTTCTCTACTTTCAGGACGGCGAGAAATGCCTCCTGGGGGATTTCGACCGAACCGACCTGCTTCATACGTCTTTTACCGGCCTTTTGCTTCTCCAGCAACTTGCGTTTCCGCGTCACGTCGCCACCGTAGCACTTCGCCGTCACGTTCTTGCGCAGAGCCTTCACGTTGCTGCGGGCGATGATCTGGCTGCCGACAGCAGCCTGGATGGCAACATCGAACATCTGCCGCGGAATAAGCTCCCGCATTTTCTCGACGAGTTCGCGTCCTCGCGTCTTTGCCTTGTCGCGATGCACGATGATCGACAAGGCATCGACACGCTCCTTGTTGATCAGTAGGTCGAGCCGCACGAGTTCCGCCGTCTCGAATCGCTCGAAATGGTAATCGAAGGATGCGAAACCCCGGCTCGCCGATTTCAGGCGGTCGAAGAAATCCAGCACGACCTCCGCGAGCGGCATCTCGTATTCGATCGAGACCTGGCTGCCCAGGTAACGGATGTGTCTTTGTACGCCGCGTTTCTCCACGCACAATTTGATGACAGAGCCCACATACTCGTCGGGAACCAGGATATTCGCGGTGATGATCGGCTCGCGCAGTTCGGCAATCTCGTTCGGCGGCGGCAACCTGGACGGATTGTCGACCATCGTCGCGTTGCCCGAGGTATCGACGACTTCGAAGACGACCGTCGGAGCCGTCGTGATCAGTTCCAGGTCGTATTCGCGTTCGAGACGCTCCTGGACGATCTCCATGTGCAGCATCCCGAGGAATCCGCAGCGAAAACCGAAGCCCAGCGCCGCGGAGGTCTCGGGCTCGAAATGCAGGGCCGCATCATTGAGTCGCAATTTGTGCAATGCCTCGCGGAAGCTCTCGTAGTCCTCCGACTGGATCGGAAACAGGCCCGCGAATACGCGCGGCTGTACCTGCTTGAATCCCGGCAGCGGCTCGCCGCAGGGATTTCGTGTCATCGTCAGCGTGTCGCCCACCGGCGCGCCGAAGATGTCCTTGATGCCGGCAATGACGAAGCCGACCTGCCCCGTACCGAGTTCGTCCTTGTCCTTCATCTTGGGAGTGAAGCTGCCGATGCGATCGGCATTGTAGGAGACCCCGGTCGACATCACGGTGATCTTGCCGCCTCTTGGCAGCGTGCCGTTCATGACGCGCACGAGCGATACGACGCCGACGTAATTATCGAACCAGGAGTCGATGATCAATGCCTGCAGCGGCGCTTCCGGGTCTCCCCGGGGCGGAGGAATTCGCAGCACGATCGCCTCCAGCAACTCCGCGACGCCCTCGCCGGTCTTGGCACTCGTGCGTACGGAATTCGATGCGTCGATGCCGATGACGTCCTCGATCTCCGTCAAGACGCGCTCGGGTTCGGCCGCCGGCAGGTCGATCTTGTTGAGCACCGGCAGTACTTCGAGCCCCTGGTCGATGGCGGTCACGCAGTTGGCGACGCTCTGCGCCTCCACGCCCTGCGCGGCGTCGACGACCAGCAGCGCACCCTCGCAGGCCGCGAGCGACCTGGAAACCTCGTAGGAGAAGTCCACGTGCCCCGGCGTATCGATGAAGTTCAGCTGATAGGTCCTGCCATCGGCCGCCGTGTAATCGAGCGAGACGCTCTGGGCCTTGATCGTGATGCCCCGCTCCCGCTCCAGGTCCATCGAATCGAGCACCTGCTCGGCCATCTCGCGTTCCGTAAGCCCACCACAGAGCTGGATAAACCGGTCCGCAAGCGTCGACTTGCCGTGATCGATATGGGCAATGATTGAGAAATTTCGGATCTGTTCCATGAATTGCTGGCTTCGCGGCCGCCACGTAAACCGGCGAAGTATACCGGTTTACGGGTACCGGGCCACGATGGCTTCGATCGAAGCCTGGTCCAGCCGATACTGGCAGACGACCTCGCCCTCGAACTCGACGACAGGGACCCGAGCGCCATAATGCTCCCTCCAGTCGTCACGGGTATCGACGTCACGGACCTCGACTTCCAGGCGGCCGCGTACGAGCGGCAACAGCGCCTCGACGAGGATGTCGCAGAGATGGCAATCGCGGCGGCTATAAACGTAGAGCGTGGCGGTCACGGTCTCAGACACCCGGCCCGGCGCAACGAGACACCGTCGGCGTGAAGCGGGCAAGACAGGTTTCGCGCCCCAGCCGGCGCCGGCTGATCATCGCTCCGGCGAACAATCCACTGATCGCCAGCGCCGCCGCGCCACCGTCACCAAGGGTGGTGAGATAGGCAAGCATGGCGCCAGCTATGGCTCCCGCAAGCGGCATGCCGTAGACGATCAGCGCGGCACGCAATACGCTTCCGGGGGCCAGTTCGATGCTCACGACATCGCCCTCGGACAGTCCGGCGTCCTCTCGGACTGTCACGTCCAGGCGTCTGTATCCCGAGCGACCAGAGAGGATCCCCGCGCCGCAGCCGCGCCCGGCAGCACAGCGCGCGCAGACGGCCCGGGCCTCGACCTCGACGACGGCCCGGGCGCCGCCGGCGTCCCGGTTGATTGCGACTATAGTGCCCTGCGGTCTGTTCATGACATGTTGCCCGCCCGGACGGGTGACGATTCGGCGCCTCGCAGCGTTTACTGGTTTCGCCGCATGGACTTCGCGATCTGCTCTACCGTGATCTGCGGCACCTGGCCTACCGCGGTCACGCGATACTCATCGATGACCGTACTGTAGGAGTTGGACGCGCCGAAGCGGGACCGGCCCGCATTCTTCTTGTCCGTCACCGGCGCGATGAAAACCGACACGGTAACCAGTCCATCGCTATAGATGATGTGGGTGATCGGATCCTCGGCATCCGGGAGGATCTTCTGCTGGGTCGACACTACCCGGAATCCCGGCGGCACCTCGTCGGCCACCCAGTCGCTTTCGACCTCGCGTCTCACGGCCTGGCGCGGTTCGGTATACCACTTCCAGTTATCCGTGCTGTAAGACGGCGCCAGGGCGCTCGACAAAATGTCCTGCTGGATGCTGATGTCGGCGAACTTCACGTGCTCGAGCGGATCATTGTCGTCGCCGATGAGCTGGGTCTGTAGCGGAAAGCCGGTTTCCGTGTCGAGCCAGATGCGGTAACCGTATCGATAATTGTCGTGCGGCAGGATGGCGAGCTTCGCTGCTTTGCGGCCGGCAACGCGTTCGAAATCCTTTATGAGCACATCGTATTCGCTGCCGAAACGGATATCGCTCGACGGCAGCGTCGCGAACAGCGTGCTCTGATTGTTCCACTCTTCGACCAGCACCGACTCACGGTCCGGGAGGATGCAGTGCACCTCGTTGCCGTTGCGTATGATCTCGAGACCGTTGCCGTCCTGGATGACGACTTTTTCGCGAATGACGCCATCCCTGACCGTATGCGCGACCTTGTAGGTATCCACCTTGCCGTCGCGAACGCGGACGACCGTTCCTTCGTAGCTGGTGACCTGAACTGCACTACCCATCCGGTCGATCCAGTCCTGCGGCGTCCCCGGGTCACCGGCGACAACGTACTCCGCAGTGAAAAAGCCGCAGAACGCGACACATACTGCGGCTTTACTTGTGTGCGAGTGGTCGAGCATCAGGGCTGACGGTTCACCGGCTCGGCTACATCGTTCTCGTCGTCTGCCTCGGACTCTTCGGCAGCGGTCTGCTCGGCGAGTTCTTCCAAACGCATCTCCAGCGACGTCAATCGAGTCGACAGGCTGTTGGAGCCGTCGCCGTGGAGGATCATCAATCGGCGCGCATCGGCGTCGTCCCCGGCTGGCACCGTCTCGAATGCAGCCTGATCGGCAACGTCGGCCGTAGCGAGCGCCGGCGCATCGACGTCGGCAACGCGGTCGAGGCCGAATATGGCGACCAGCGCGACCGTCGCGGCAATCGCGGCACCCGCGACCGGACGAACATAACGCGATGGCTGTTCGGCGACGACGGTATCCGCAGCGTCCTGCAGCGGTCGCTCCTCGAGTTCCGCCGCTATGCGCTCGCGCAGCACATCACTGCGCTGCAACGTGTATTCACCGCGCATGACGCGGCCGATCGCTAGGTATTCCGAAACCTGCTTGCGCAGGCCCGCATCCTGGCTCAGCCGCCGCACCAGCAGATCCGCTTCGTTGTCCGGCAGTTCTCCATCGACAAACGCTGACACCTGCATTCTTATTGCTTCATTCATTTTCCACCCGCCGGGGCAGCGCCCCGTCAATTAACGTATCAGGGAACCGACCTTTTTACTAATGGCGTCGCGCGCCCTGAATATTCTCGACCGCACGGTGCCGACGGGACATTCCATCGTCTGTGCGATTTCTTCATAACTCATACCATCCAGCTCTCGCAGGATGATCGCCGTTCGCAGATCATCCGGCAGCGCCGCGATGGCCTTCTCCACCGCACGCTGCAGTTCCTGGCTCTGCGTGACACCCTCCGGGGTATCCGTCTCCTTCAGGCGCGCGTGCAGGTCATACTGTTCCGGATCCTGCAGATCGAGCTCGACGTCCATCGGTCGCCGCCGCTGCGCCGCCAGGTGATTCTTGGCGGTGTTAACGGCTATCCGGTAGAGCCAGGTATAAAACGCACTGTCACCACGAAACCGCGGCAATGCCCGGTAGGCTTTGATAAAAGCCTCTTGGGTTATGTCCAGCGCCTGCTCCGGGTCGCGCACATACCGCATCACCAGATTTACAATCTTGTGCTGGTACTTCAGGACCAGCAGATCGAACGCGCCTTTGTCCCCTTTCTGGACCCGCTTGACCAGTTTGGCGTCGGTCGATTCACTCGACATCCGAGCGCGTCCTGCGGGCCTCGAGGCGCAGCCGTTCGATGTCCGGATAGACCGGCAGGGCCCTCGAAAGTTCTGATATTTCAGCGGTCATTTCACGAATTTATTTGAATATGTGATGCCGGTCCGCTGTCACCGGCGATGATTGCTCGTCGATTCCACAGCTACGGCATGGTAGCAGCTTCGTCAGACAGCTCCAATGTGCCGCCAGATCACCTGGAGGCGGCGCCATTCCTGACTTTCGTGGCATTCTCCTCGGACGGGTTCGGCATAGGGTCGCATACCCCGGGGCTTGATCCGCAGCCACGCGAAACGCGGCAGGACGATGCTGCCGGCACAGAGCCTGGCCGGCTGCCAGGTTCCGTCGCTGCACTGCCGCCGGACCTGTCCGCCCGCAGCGATGTGCAGGCTGCCGCTCCCGGCATAGCCGCGGAACATTGCATACCACTCGCGGCCGCACAGGCCGAACCATAAGCCGGCCAGGACAGCCCGGAGCGTGGTGGAGACGGGCAGCAGCGGCACGAGGCCGAGACCGGCGAGGCACAGTACGGCGCCGCTGAGCAGCACGAGGCGGCGTAAGCCCGGATCAGGCGCGATTTCGGCCGAGTATGATGTCGATTCCGCGTGCAATGGTCTCCGACCCGGGCTCCCTGCGTTGCAACAGATACCCCACGAGTTCCGGGTCGGAAAGCTCCAAAAGCGCGTGAAAAGCCGCTTTATCCTGCGCCGGGGCCGTCTCGTAGTCGCCCTCCAGATAGCTCGTCAACAACTGATCGAGCTCCTTCATGCCCCGCCGGCACTGCCAGCGCAGCCGCGACGTGTTAATGCCGCCGCTCCGCGAGCATCTTTTTGGTCTCGGCAATGGCTTTTGCCGGATTCAGCTCCTTCGGGCAGGTCTGCGTGCAGTTCATGATCGTGTGGCAACGATACAGGCGGAACGGGTCTTCCAGCTGGTCCAGGCGCTCGCCGGTCGCCTCATCACGGCTGTCCACCAGCCACCGATATGCAGCCAGCAGCGCGGCGGGCCCGAGGTAGCGATCGCTGTTCCACCAATAGCTCGGACAACTGGTCGAGCAGCACGCGCACAGAATGCACGCCGCCGGTTCGTTGATAAGTTCCTGGTCGTCCTTGCTCTGCAGCCGCTCGCGATCCGGGGGCGGCGGCGTACGCGTCTGCAGCCAGGGTTTGATCGACGCATACTGCGCGTAGAAATTGGTGAGGTCCGGCACCAGGTCCTTGACGACCGGCATGTGCGGAAGCGGATAGATCCTGACGTCGCCCTTTACGGCATCGATCGCTCGCGTGCAGGCCAGCGTGTTGCCGCCGTCGATATTCATGGCGCAGGACCCGCAGATACCCTCGCGACAGGAACGCCGGAATGTCAACGTCGGGTCGATCTCGTTCTTAATCTTGATCAGCGCATCGAGCACCATCGGTCCGCAGCTATCCAGGTCGACCTCGTAGGTATCGATGCGCGGGTTTTCGCCACTGTCCGGATCGTAACGATAGACGGCAAAACGTTTGGTCTTTCCCGCACCGGCAGGCGCCGGAAAGTGCTTGCCCTTCCTGATTCTCGAATTGGGCGGCAGTCTGAACTCGGCCAACGGTATCTCCTAGTAGACCCGCGCCTTGGGCGGCACGGCCTCGACTTCGTCGGTCAGGGTTTCCTGGTGAACCGGCCGGTAATCGAACGTGACCTCACCCTCGGCGCTGACCCACGCAAGCGTGTGTTTCATCCAGTTCTCGTCGTCGCGCTCCGGGTAGTCCTCGCGCGCCTGCGCGCCGCGGCTCTCGAGGCGATTGGCGGCAGATTCGATGGTCGCCGCCGCATTGAGCAGCAGGTTCTCGAGTTCCATCGTCTCGACGAGATCCGTATTCCAGATTAACGAGCGGTCGGAGACCCGCACATCGGAGAATGATGCAAACGTCTTCCTGAGCAGCTCGATGCCCTCTGCCAGCGACTCACCGGTGCGAAATACGGCTGCATGGTTCTGCATGACCTTCTGCATCTCGAGGCGGATCTCGGCCGTGGAGCGGCTGCCGTCGGCGTTGCGCAAGCTGTCAATGCGTTCGACGCTGTTTTGTCCGGCATCCGGCGCCAGCGGTTTGTGACGTGTATCCGGCGTCATCGTGTCCGTGCAGAAGTGCGCCGCCGCGCGGCCGAATACGACCAGGTCGAGCAATGAATTCGACCCCAGGCGATTTGCGCCGTGGACGGACACGCAGGCTGCCTCGCCGACAGCCATCAGGCCCGGCACGATCGTCTCGGGATCACCGTCCTTCTTCGTGACGACCTGGCCGTGAAAGTTGGCCGGAATGCCGCCCATGTTGTAGTGAACCGTCGGCAGTACCGGGATCGGCTCCTTCGTCACGTCGACGCCCGCGAAGATGCGCGCTGATTCGGCGATGCCCGGCAGGCGCTCTTCGATGACCTCGGAACCCAGGTGTTCGAGGTGCAGGTAGATGTGGTCCTTCTCCGTGCCGACACCGCGGCCTTCCCGGATTTCCACGGTCATCGAGCGGCTGACGACGTCGCGCGACGCCAGGTCCTTGGCATTGGGCGCGTAGCGCTCCATGAAGCGTTCGCCGTCCGAGTTGGTGAGATAGCCACCCTCGCCGCGAACGCCTTCGGTGATCAGGCAACCGGCGCCGTAGATGCCGGTCGGATGGAACTGCACGAACTCCATGTCCTGCACCGGCAGTCCGGCACGGATGACCATCGCGCTGCCGTCGCCCGTGCATGTGTGTGCCGACGTGCAGGAAAAATAGGCTCTGCCATAGCCGCCGGTCGCCAGGATGACCTGGTGCGAGCGGAATCGATGCAGGCGCCCGGTTGCAAGGTCGATCGCTACCACACCGCGGCAGGCACCGTCTTCCATGATCAGGTCGACCGCGAAATACTCGATGTAGAACTCGGCATCGTGCTTCAGCGATTGCTGGTACAGCGTGTGCAGCATCGCGTGCCCTGTGCGGTCGGCTGCCGCGCAGGTGCGCTGCGCCGTGCCCTCGCCGTAGTGTGTCGTCATGCCGCCGAAAGGCCGCTGGTAGATGCGGCCATCTTCGGTGCGTGAGAAGGGCACGCCGTAATGCTCCAGCTCGATGATTGCGTCCGGCGCTTCCTTGCACATGTACTCTATCGCATCCTGGTCGCCGAGCCAGTCGGAGCCCTTGATCGTGTCGTACATGTGCCAGCGCCAGTCGTCCTCGCCCATGTTGCCGAGCGCGGCGCTGATGCCACCCTGCGCCGCTACCGTGTGGCTGCGCGTCGGGAACACCTTGGTAACACAGGCTGTCTTGAAGCCGGAATTGGCAAGGCCGAATGTCGCCCGCAGGCCGGCGCCGCCGGCGCCGATGACGACGACGTCATAACTGTGATCAATGAATTCGTAATCGCTCATGAGCCGATTCCGATAACGAGGATCGCGTACACGGCCGCGATCGCGACGAACGCATGCGCGAAACGCGACAGCAACAGGGATACGACCTTGGTGCCCGGCGCATGCACGTAGTCTTCAATCACAACCTGTACGCCGAGGTAGGAATGATAGGTCAGCGTCAATGAAAGCAGCGACAGCAATACGGCATTCAGGGGCATACCGATGAATCGAATGACGTCCAGGTAGGTCAGGCTGTCCAGCCTGAGCAACGCATAGACAAACCAGCTGCCGAGAATGATCAGCGCGACGGCGGAAACCCGCTGCCCCCACCAGTGGTCGGTTCCCTGTTTGGCGCTTCCGAGGCCGAGCACCCGGCCGAGTGGCGTCTTCAGGCTCATGTCGCTAACCACCAGAAAATCGACGTGGCGATCGCTGCGAACCCGACCACGATCCAGGACGAGCGGTCGGCATCGCGCTTTTCAAAGCCATGCCCGGTATCCCAGGCGAGATGCCGAATGCCGTTCGCGGCGTGAAAGAAGAAGGCGAAACTCCATCCCACGAGGAACAGCTTGCCGATGACACCGGACATCGCCGTCGTGAATCTCAGGTAGGCTTCGGGCCCTGCGGCAGCCTGCATCAGCCAGGCCGCCAGCACGACGAGGCCGATTGACATCGCCACGCCGGTCATGCGGTGCAGAATCGAGAGCACCATTGTGATCGGCCAGCGGTAGATCGAAAGGTGCGGCGACAGGGGCCTGCCGGGATCACTCATTCTCGTAACGTCTTGTTATTCAGAAATCGATGCAACGACCGCCCTTTTCCCAGTCGCCATAACGCGTGGGATCCGGGCCCTTGCGACCGCCAATCTCCTTCGGCCGGACCTCGGGAGGCGCATCCCGATCTCCGGATTCGTCAGGCTCGGAACCTGTCGATTCGTCTTTGCTGGTCGGGTCGTTCCTGCTCATGGGGCGAAGTATGCCAGACAAACCCGCACGTGCATAAGTCGATGTAATCTCGATCCAAGCGGTTACAATCGGGCGCTGATGGCCACGTTCCCGTACTCAAGTATCCTGGCTTCCGGCGCCGACGCGTTCGACTTCCTGCAGGCGCAGCTTTCGAACGACCTGCGCTTGCTCGAAAAACAGCCGCAACTGCTGTCCGCCTGGTGTAACCCGAAGGGCCGAGTGATCTGCCTGATGCGGATAAGCCGCAGCGACGCGGGTTACCGGCTGGTAATGCCGACGGAGCTCGCCGAAGCCGTGCTGAAGCGGCTCACGATGTTCCGGTTTCGATCGAACGTGGACCTCGAACCCGCGCCCGTGACGGCCGCCGACCTGGGCATCACGGGAACGACGGAAGACTGGCTGCTCGACAACCTGCAGGCGGGCTGCCCGGAAGTCTGGCTTGCGCAGTCCGAGGAATTCACGCCGCACATGCTGAACCTGGACCTGCTGGGCGCCGTCAGCCTCGAGAAAGGCTGCTACCCCGGCCAGGAAATCGTCGCGCGGACCCACTACCGGGGAGCCAGCAAACGTCGCACGCATCGCTTCGAATCCGCGCGGCCGGTTACGCCCGGCGACAAGGTTTTCGACGGTGAGCGCGACGTCGGGGAAGTGCTGAACGCCATCGGCACCGATCTGCTCGCGGTCGTACCGTCAGAAAAAGCGGACGGCCCGCTGACGGTAAACGGCGTCGCGCTCCGTCATATTCTCCTCGATTACCTGTAGTCCCGCATGGATGGGTGGGTCGACTTCACTCGAACAGCACGGCATAAGATTATGGTTTGTTTGACATAACTTGCTTTTGAACTCCGGACGTGGCTAAAATCCCAAGAAAATTGAGCGGGTGCGCTGAATTGCTCAGGCCGGCTCGCAATAGTGGGGACTATTTATGGACGACTATCGGACGATCGAATCCGGTTACGGGGGACAGAGCGAGTTTGCTGACGCGGACGGGACTTCGGTGCCTGACGAAGTCCCGGTTGCCAATTCTGCCCACGCGCGAGACGGCGATGTCTTTCAGGGGCTGCGCAGCGGACTGATCTTCAGCCTCGCGATCTGGGCGATGCTGTTCACTGTAGGCGCGCTCTTCTTCGCCTAGGCTGCGAACCGCGGTTCGACAACCGCGCCTACTCGAAGACTTCCGGGCGCATGTGCGGAAACAGCAGCACATCGCGGATCGACGGCGAATCGGTAAACACCATTACGAGCCGGTCGATGCCGACTCCGATGCCGGCGGTCGGCGGCATGCCGTATTCGAGCGCACGGATGTAATCGTGATCGAACGCCATCGCCTCGTCGTCGCCGGCATCGCGGTTTGCGGCCTGCGCACGAAACCGCTCGGCCTGGTCCTCGGGATCATTCAGCTCCGAAAAACCGTTCGCGATCTCGCGGCCGGCGATGAAGAGCTCGAATCGATCCGTCACGAAGGGATCCCGGTCGTTCTTGCGCGCGAGCGGCGAAACCTCGGCGGGATACTGCGTGATGAAGGTCGGCTCGCGCAGCTTCGCCTCGCAGGTCTCGTCGAAGATCTCCGTCTGCAGCTTGCCCTCGCCATAAGCATCCTTGACGGGCGCACCGAGTTTCTCGCACCAGGCAACCAGGTAGTCGCGATCGCGGATTTTTGACGCGTCGAATCCGGGGTTGTGCCTCAGGATCGCTTCCTCGACCGTCAGGCGCGGAAACGGATTGCCGAAATCGTACTCCTCGCCCTGGTAACTGATGACCGTCGTCCCGTTCACGGCATCCGCCATACCGTGCAGCATGGCCTCGGTGGTATCCATCCAGTCGTTGTAGTCCGCGTACGCACGGTACGCCTCCATCATCGTGAACTCCGGATTGTGCTGCGTGGAGACACCCTCATTGCGGAAGTTACGATTGATTTCGTAGACACGTTCGAAGCCGCCGACAATGAGCCGTTTCAGATTCAGTTCCGGCGCGATCCGCAGGTAGAGGGGCATGTCCAGCGCATTGTGATGCGTCTTGAACGGCCGCGCGATCGCGCCGCCGGGCGTGACCTGCATCATCGGTGTCTCGACTTCGAGAAAGTCGAGCGACTCGAGAAAGCCGCGCATGTACGTGATGATCTGCGAACGTTTGCGGAAGATCTCGCGGCTCGACTCGTTGATGATCAGATCGACGTAGCGCTGCCGGTAGCGGGTCTCCTGATCAGTCAGGCCGGCCCACTTCTCGGGAAGAGGGCGCAGGGACTTGGTCAGCAAGCATGCCTCGACGGCCATCACCGTCAGCTCGCCGGTCTTGGTATGGAACAGAGAACCGCGGGCACCCACGATGTCGCCGACGTCCCATTTCTTGAACTCCTGGTAGACACCGTCGGGCAGGCGGTCGCGTTCGAGGCGAACCTGTATCTGGCCCGAGCGGTCCGCGAGCTTGATGAAGCTCGCCTTGCCCATGATGCGCTTCACCATCATCCGGCCTGCGACCGCTACGTCGACGTGTTCCTCGGCGAGCGTTTCGTTGTCGTGCGCACCGTACATGTGGTGCAGCTCGTCGGCCAGCGCGTTGCGGTGGAAGTCGTTGGGAAACGCATTGCCGCGCTCGCGCAGCGCGCCGAGCTTCTGGCGCCGTTCGGCGATCAGCCTGTTCTCGTCCTGTGTCTTTTCGTCAGCCACGCGTCTCAGAGTCCTTGTTTGAGGCTCGCCTCGATGAAATTGTCCAACCCGCCGTCGAGTACGGCCTGAGTGTTACCGGTTTCGACGCCGGTGCGCAAATCCTTGATGCGGCTTTGATCGAGCACGTAGGAACGAATCTGGCTGCCCCAGCCGACGTCGGCCTTGCTCTCCTCGACGGCGGACGCCTCCGCACGCCGCTTCTGCAATTCCAGCTCGTAGAGCTTTGCCTTGAGCTGATTCATCGCGGTGGCCTTGTTCTTGTGCTGCGAACGGTCGTTCTGGCACTGCACGACGATGTTGGTCGGCAGATGCGTGATGCGCACGGCCGACTCCGTCCGGTTGACGTGCTGGCCGCCCGCACCGCTTGCCCGGTAAACATCGACGCGCAGGTCCGACGGGTCGACGTCGATGTCGATGTCGTCATCCACCTCGGGAGACACGAACACGGATGCGAAAGAGGTATGGCGGCGATTGCCCGAGTCGAACGGCGACTTGCGAACGAGCCGGTGTACGCCGGTTTCTGTTCGCAGCCAGCCGTAGGCATATTCACCAACGATGTGCACGGTCGCGCTCTTGATTCCGGCGACCTCTCCGGCCGATGCTTCGATCACTTCCGCCTTGAAGTCGTGCGCTTCCGCCCAGCGAAGATACATCCGGAGCAGCATTTCCGCCCAGTCCTGTGCCTCGGTGCCGCCTGCGCCCGACTGGATGTCGAGATAGGCGTTATTGGCGTCCATTTCCCCGGAGAACATGCGCCGGAATTCGAGTTCCTCGACGCGGATCTCGAAACCCCTCAGGTCGCGCTCGACTTCCGTCACCGTAGCGGCATCGTCTTCTTCGATGGCAAGAGCAAGCAGTTCGTCGGCATCCCGCAGCCCGCCTGCAATCTCATCCAGCCCAACGACGATCTGCTCGAGTTTCGCCCGCTCCTGGCCGAGAGCCTGGGCGCGCTCGGGTTCGTCCCAGATGTCCGGCTGCTCCAGTTCCCGCTGGACCTCGGTCAGCCGCTCCGCCTTCTGATCGTAGTCAAAGATACCTCCTCAACGCATCCGCGCGTTCAGTGAGATCGGCAATCGACTGTCTGATCTGACTCGTTTCCATGTTGCTCTGGTCCGGGGCGCGCCGGGGCGCGGAAAACGCGCGATATTATCATGCGCCGGGCGCCCGTATGGGCGCGATTTGTTCCACGACCAGCTGTGCCGATTCGAAGCCGCGGTATTCATTGACGTCGAGGCGGTACGCGAGCTGCACGACGCCACGATAGGCCGGCCCTGCCTGGTTGAAGGCAATCGCGTCGAGCGCGTTGCCGCCATCGGCCGGCCGTACCCGCAACTTCAGGTGGTTCTCGCCGACCGTGCGCTGCTCGATCACCTCGAAATCGCCGCTCCACACCGGTTCGGGAAAGCCCGCGCCCCATGGACCCGCCTCACGCAGCCTGCGTGCGAAATCGAGGTTGAGCGCCGCCTCGGGCAGAGCCCCGTCGCTCACGATCGCGCCGCTGAAATCCGCCGACGGGTACAGGCGTTCGAGTTGCTCGGATACGAGCCGCCTGAACCTGTCGTAACGGGCCTCCTCGATGGTCAGTCCGGCCGCCATCGCATGACCGCCGAATTTCACGATCACATCGGCATCGACGGCGTGCACCGCTTCGAGGAGGTCGCGCGCATGCACGCCCGGTATCGAACGCGCGGAGCCCTTGAGCAGCGCGTCCGACTCCCGCGCGAATGCGATCGCCGGACGGTGGCACCGCTCCTTCACCCGCGCAGCGATCAGACCGACCACGCCCTGATGCCAGGACTCCTCGTAGACACAGACGCACGCGGGCAGGTTACTCGCATCCATGCCGACGACGTATGCGAATGCCTGTTCGCGCATCGTCGATTCGATCTCGCGGCGCTTGCTGTTGATCCCGTCGAGGATTGCCGCGTGATGCAGCGCTGTGTTCATGTCGTCCGTAAGCAGGCACTCGATGCCGATCGAGATGTCCTCCAGGCGTCCGGCGGCGTTGATCCTCGGGCCGGCTACGAAGCCGAGGTCCGCGCTGGTCGCCTTCGCGAGCTGGCGGCCGGACTGGCGCAGGAGCGCTTCGATGCCCGCCACCGTCTTTCCCGCGCGGATGCGGCGCAAGCCCTGATCGACGAGCACCCGGTTGTTGTGGTCGAGAGGCACGACGTCGGCGACCGTACCCAGGGCAACCAGGTCAAGGTATTGCGATGGCACGCGGGCGGCACCCTTCAGCCCTTCGTTCTCGAGCCGGCGTCCGAGCGCCGCCATCAGGTAGAAGGCCACCCCGACCCCGGCCAGGTTGTGGCTGGGAAATGAACTGCCGGGGAGATTCGGATTCACGATCACGGCCGCGTCGGGGAGCTCGCTGCCGGGCAGATGGTGGTCCGTTATCAGAACGGGTATGCCCAGTCCGTTCGCCTCCTCCACGCCGGCTAGGCTCGAAATCCCGTTGTCGACGGTGACCAGCAGTGCCGGCGAACTCTCGGCGGCGATACGGACGATCTCCGGCGTCAGTCCGTAGCCGAACTCGAAGCGATTGGGTACGAGGTAGCCGACGTCCGTGAATCCGAAATCACGCAGGCAACGCATCAGGAGGGCGGCACTCGTCGCGCCGTCGACGTCGAAGTCCCCCACGATCGTTATCCTGGACCGGCGCTTCGCGATCAGCAGGTCGACTGCGGCATCGACATTCTCGAGGAGGCTCACGGGCGCGAGCCGCGCCAGCGTGTAGTCGAGCTCCTCCGGACCGATAACGCCGCGCGCTGCAAACAGCCGTGCCGTGATGGGATCCAGGTTCGATAACGCGTCGAGTATCCGCGGATCGGGAGCAGCGCGCGGTACGACGGGGCGAGGCGCGCTCATGCCGACATCTCCCCGAGCAGACCGGAAGTCCTCCGCCAGACGCGCAATCGATCAGATCGCTTCAGCATCGCGCGTATACCGTCGGCCGATATGAGAATCGCACGGCCCAGCCTCCCCGATCGCAACGCGTCGCGCAGTGCGAGCAGGTCGCCGGACAACTCGCCGCCGTCGCGGGGATCGGCCGGTACCTCGGCAATGAAGCCCCCCGGAGCCGCGTCCAGACATTCGCTGATGGTGCCGGGCCAGGCCGCGACGGTTCCGCCGACGCTCAACCAGTAACCGCACAACAACGGGTCTTCGGCGTATAGCGGTGGCACAGGAACCGTACGCTGCGCCGGTGCGAAGCCGCCGCCCCAGATCCACAGCGAATTGACCGGCGCCTGCCCGCGTGACCGACGCTCCTCGTTCACCGGCATCTCGTGAAGCGTCATCTCGATCTCCGATATCAGCTTGAGGGTGTCTGCAGCCACGCCCATCGGCCGCAACGAATCTCCGGGGCTCTGTCCGTCCAGAACGGTTGCCGGTACCTCGGGGGTCAGCATCGGTTGGGCGGCACGGATGTAACCATAGCCGCCGAGCCGCGCAAAACCGATTTTGTCGTCCGCTCCGAGGGTATCCTGCAGACCGTCGAAGACGCGCCGCAGCTCCGACCGGCTTGCATCGCCCGGTCCGAGTACGTGCAGGAACAGGCGGTCCAGCCGCGGTTCCATGTAAACCGGGTCCGCGCCGGCGATCCACGAGCCCGGGCGGTCGCCGGTCTGGCCCCACATGCGCAGCGCGGCCAGCCCTTCGGGCGGTCGTTCCTGTCCCAGTTCGCCGAGGATCTGCGTGAACGGGTCGACCGGTGCAGGCACTTCCTGCAATCGCCCCTGCGACAGCCAGCGCGACAGTGTGCGGTCACCGAGCCGGCCGCGAACCGGCGGCAAGAGCACGACGGCAGTCGGGCTGTCAGGCGATGGATGCACGATTTTGGGTCCGATCCTGTTGTTCGCTATGATTGCGCGGGAACGGGAGATGGTAACGGAATCGGGTTTTGAAGTTCACACGGGAAACATCATCGGCAACGACGATCCGCCAGGTATCCGGCGAGGCAATCGTCATCGGCAAAGACAGATACACGCGGACGATCGCGCTGACGCCCGACGGCCTGATCGAGAATTTCTCGCCGCCGCCGCTCGAAGAGCTCGGCGTGTCACATTTGGAGAGCCTGCTCGAGGACGAGCCGGAACTCGTCATCCTCGGTACCGGCGACCGTACCGTATTTCCGCCGCGCGAACTCACGTTCGCGTTTGCGCGGCGCCGCATCGGCCTGGAGGTCATGGATACGGCGGCTGCCGCACGCACCTTCAACGTGCTGGCGGGGGAAGGCCGCCGCCTGGCCGCTGTGCTTTACCTGTGATTCAGTCGAGAATGGCGTCGCCTGAGATGCCGTTGCTCTCCATCATCGCACGCAGGTTCTTGAGCGCCTCCAGCTGAATTTGCCGGACCCGTTCGCGGGTGACGCCGATCTCCTCGCCGATGCGCTCGAGCGTCTCACGGCGGTAGCCATGCAGGCCGAAGCGACGCTCCACGACCTCGCGCTGCTTTTCATTCAGCTCGCAGACCCAGCGGTCAACGATGTCGTTCAGGTCTTCTTTCTGCGCGCAGCGGGGAGGTTCCAGCTCCCGTTTGGCTCGCAAGCGATCCACGGGGCCGGAGCCCGTCTCGTCGACATTGCCCGATCGCAGCGTGACGCGCTCGTGCAGCCCCATCAGGCGCTCGATGTCGGCCACATCGCGCCGCAGGTGCTTGGCGATATCCGAGGCAGTCGGTTCCCTGTCCTGCTGCTGACGAATGCTGCGAGCCGCGCGCAGGCAGGTATTGATGTCCTTTATGACGTGTATCGGCAGTCGTACCGATCCCGACTGGTTCATGATCGCTCTTTCGATGGTCTGGCGAATCCACCAGGTCGCGTATGTCGAGAAGCGGAATCCGCGCTCCGGATCGAATTTCTCCACGGCGTGTATCAGACCAAGATTTCCTTCCTCGATCAGGTCCAGCAACGGCAGGCCGCGATTGATGTAACGGCGGGCGATCTTGACCACGAGGCGCAGGTTGCTTTCGATCATCCGGTGCCGGGCTGCCTGGTCGCCGGTCTTTGCCAGGCGCGCGAACTTCTTCTCCTCGTCGGCCGTCAGCAGCGGCGAAACCCCGATCTCCGACAGGTAGAGGCGCGTGGGATCGTGCGAACGGACGGCAACGGTATCTGATTTCGCGGCGCTGCGATCGGCCGGGGGTGCCGGGTCCCGGGACACGGATTCGCTTTCGGGTGGCTGTTTCGAGTTGCCGTCCTGCGCTTGCGCCTTTCGCACTTTCCGATACCCCCTCGCTCGAAGCGCGATGCGGAGAATCAGGTGTAAGTCGAATTATCTCGCGGGCAAATATTGTCGCGGGTTAACCGGCTCGCCATTGCGCCTGATCTCGAAATGCAATCGCGGCTTCCGTTGCGGCCCCTCCCCCATCGTCGCGATCTGCTGGCCCTTGCGGACAGACTGCCCTTCCTTGACCAGCAGCTTCGCGTTGTGCCCGTAGGCACTAAGGTAGGTGTCGTTATGTTTCAGAATAATAAGCTGACCGTAACCGATCAGTCCACCGCCCGCGTAAACCACCGTGCCGGAAGCCGCGGCAACAATGGCTTGTCCGGCCCGGCCATCGATCAGGACGCCGGTCCCGCTGCCTGGTTTCCCGCCGAATTCCACCCCGATCGGGCCTCGGGTCGGCCAGGCCCAGGCAGGCGGCGGCTGCGCGGGAATCGACGGCAGAGGCTGCCGACCACTATTTCGCGACGACGCGCTGCGTCCGCCGCTGCCGGGCGGCGGCGACAGGTGGATGACCTGTCCCGGATGGATCAGGGACCCGTCGCCGAGCCGATTCCAGCGCGCGAGGTCGCCCGGATCCTTGCCGTACCGCCATGCAATTGAAAACAGGGTCTCGCCCTTGCGGACGATGTGCTGCTCGGGCTTTGCCTGCCAGCTTGCTCCCGAACCGCAACCCGCGAGCAGCAGCGTGGCGAGCACGCCAGTGACGATACGCGCCCGCATTACCCCCTGGCCATCAGATAGGCGATGACGACAACGCTGAGGACGACCACGGCCCATCCGATGCGCTCGATATACCGGAGCAGCGTGGCCTCGAAGCGGACGCCGGCGTACCTGACGACACCCGCGACGAGAAAGAATCGCGCACCCCGGCCGATGATCGATGCGAGAACGAACACGGGGAAATTGAGCACGGCGACGCCTGCGGCGATCGTGAACACCTTGTAAGGGATCGGTGAGAAGCCGGCGACGAACACGGTCCAGAAACCGTAGGTATCGAACCAGGCCCGCGCCGTCTGATAGGCGCTCCAGTAGTGCGACTCCCGCAGCCAGGGCTCGATGGCTTCAAACGCGAGGTAACCGATTGCGTAGCCGGCGATGCCGCCAGCGACCGACAACAGCGAGGCATTGAGCGCGTAACGCCATGAGCGCTCGGGTGTCGCCATGCACATCGGCGCGAGCATCACATCCACCGGAATCGGGAAGAACGACGACTCGGCGAAACTCATCGCACCGAGATACCACTCGGCGTGCGGATGTCGCGACCAGCGCATGACACGCTCGTACAGTGGTCCGAATAATGCCATCCTGGCTACCTTTGCTTTGCTGTCAGTACAGCATAACCAACATAATGAATATGTTGTAACATATTAATAATTAGTATTTTTAGCCCTTTACGAGCGGAACGAAACTCACGCCCCCGAGCGATCTCTGCTCGAAGTGGTCGTGATGCCGCTCGACCAGCATCAGTTCCTGGTAGCCCGGTGCACCGACCGGCATGACCAGGCGACCGCCGGGCGCCAGTTGCTCGAGGAGCTTTTCCGGCACGACCGTTGCGGCGGCGGCGACGATGATCCCGTCGTAGGGTGCATACTTTGGCCAGCCTTCCCAGCCATCACCGGGTCGAAACTGCACATTGTAAATGTCGAGATCGCGCAGTCGCCGTCTGGTCTTTCTCAGCAGTTCGGGAATGCGCTCCACGGAGTAGACCTTCTTGACGAGCGATGCGAGTACCGCGGTCTGGTATCCGCAACCGGTGCCGATCTCGAGGACCTTCTCGCAGTCGAAGCCGTCCACCAGGGCCTCGGTCATCTTTGCAACGACGTAAGGCTGGCTGATCGTCTGGCCATGACCGATCGGCAGCGCCGTGTCTTCGTAAGCCCGGCTCGCCAGCGCCTCGTCGACGAACAGGTGCCGTGGCACGTTGCGGATCTGGTGCAACACGGCCTCCGAGTGGATGCCGTGGGCGCGCAAGCGCTCGACCAGCCGGTCGCGGGTCCTTGCCGACGTCATGCCGATGCCGGCGATACTGCCCCGGACCTTACCCATCCGAGAGCCAGTCCGTTATCTGCGGCAGGGATTCGTGCCGCGTGAGATCAACCTTGAGGGGCGTTACCGCCACCGCGCCACGCTCGATCGCGTGGAAATCGGTACCCTCGCCCGAATCCGCACCGCGGCCGGCCGGTCCCACCCAGTAGATGGTGCGACCGTGGGGGTCCTTCTCCTGCACCACCGGTTCGGATTTGTGACGAAATCCGAGTCGCGCCGCGACGATCCCCGTCAGTTCCTCGTAGGGTCGGTCGGGGACATTGACGTTCAGCGTCACGTTGGAAGCAAACGACGCACGTTCGAGTTTCTCGACCATTTCGGTGACGACGCGCGCGGCCGTATCGAAGTGTTCCAGGCGCCCCCAGCCGGCGAGGGAGACGGCGATCGCGGGGAGTCCCAGGAAACGCCCTTCCATTGCAGCCGCCACGGTGCCCGAGTAGATCACGTCATCACCGAGATTCGCGCCGTGGTTGATGCCGGAAACGACCAGGTCGGGCTCGTAATCGAGGAAGCCGGTAAGGGCCAGGTGCACGCAATCCGAAGGTGTACCGTCGACGCTGTAGCGGTTCGCGGCGATCTTCTGGACCCTGAGTGGCGTGTGCACGGTGAGCGAGTTGCTGGCTGCCGAACGGTTGCGATCGGGTGCCACGACCACGACGTCCGCAACCTCGGCAAGCGCCTCGGTAAGAACGTTGATGCCTGTCGCAAGATAGCCGTCGTCATTACTTACGAGGATTTTCATTGCTGATGGGACGGACGCGATCGTTTGGCTGCTTGCGACGCGCTCACTATACTCAATGTTCTCCCTGCACCATAGCTTTCAGGACACGATGCCGTGACAGACGACGACGCCGAACTGTTCCGCCAGGCCCTGGCCGACGCGAAGCCCCTGCGCGCAAAACGGCGCGCCGAGGAAGTCATACGCAAGCCGGTGCCGAAAGCCCGTTTCACCAGGGCCGATGAGAAGGCGGCGCTGCGCGAGAGCCTCGAGGCGGACATCGACGATACGGAAGCCCATGGCGGAGAGAGCATGCGCTTTCACCGGCCCACGGTCGGCAGGCGGACCATGCGCAAGCTCGCGCGTGGCAGCTTCAGCGTGCAGGCCGAGATCGACCTGCACGGCATGACCGTCGCCGAGGCAAAGCCGCGGCTCGCCGAATTCATCGAGAGCTGCGCGCGCGAGGGCAAGCTCTGCGTCCGTGTTGTGCACGGCAAGGGTCTGGGGTCCGGCACGCGCGGACCCGTGCTGAAACACAAGGTCAACCGCTGGCTGCGGCGCTGGAATACCGTTCTCGCTTTCGTATCGACCCGCCAGGTCCACGGCGGCACCGGGGCGTTGTACGTGCTGTTGCGGCAATCTTGAGGATTAACCCTTTATCGGCCAGAAGTCCGGCCTTCGCGATGCTTGTTCTCGTCATGGCTCGCTGCGCTGCGCTTTACTTCGGTCGACAAACGCCCCGGCACGCCCCTTGTAGGAGCGCTTCTCGAAGCGCGACTGTAGCCGGCCCAATCGCGCCGCGACGCGCTGCTATGTCGTTGCGACCTCCCGCAGAACCGCCGTCGCGAAGCCGCCCGATGGCAGGGTGAAGTCGAGCCATAAGGCGTCGTCTTCGATCTCCCACGACAGGTCGGACACGCGCAGGCGGAGTGGGCGGTGGCCGGCTTTGGCGCCGAGTCGTTCGAGGCCGTTTCTGAGGTCGCTGTGGGCTTCAGTCGCTTCACGTTCCAGGGAGTCGATGACGCCCTGTGAAATATCACTGCGTGACTTCTCACTTCGCAGGCCCCACAACGTCGCCGTGGGGTGTATGTCCATCTCCGCCGCACGTCGTTCGATCGTCTCGTCCACTGCCTCGGCATGGAACACGCTGCCCGTACCGTCGAGATTGACCATTTCGCCGGGCAGGACGCGCTCCCAGCTGCCATCCGTGACACGCGCGGAGAGTATTTCGTTGAACAGGAACGAACGGGCGGCCGAGATCGCGATACTGCGCTTGTCGCGCTTCAGCCGCGCACCGGAGAACAACCGCCCGGCGAGATCGAGGTTCGACCCCCCGCGGCCGAAACGCTGCGGACCGAAGTAATTGGGCACGCCCCTGGCGGCGATGCGCGCCAGGCGCTGCTCGATGGCCTGCCGCATGACGGCCACCTGGGGTGCACGAAGCGCGATCCGAAACGCATTGCCGTCGTGCGCGCCGCGGCGCAGCTTCCGATGATGGTGACACACCTCGACAATGGAAACGCCGTCAGCGGCGAACGAGGCCCAGTCGGCTGCCCCGCGGCGCGGCACGCTGAACCACTGCCGCGTAACGGCGTGGCGATCCTTCATGCCCGCGTAACCGACGTCGACCGGCCGCACTCCGGCATGGCGGGCGATCTGTCGAGCGACCCAGTCGGTGTTCGCGGCGACCTTTTCCACCCACAGGTAGTCGTGCTCACCCGAACCGCTGAATTCGAAACCGAGATGTTCGACGACCTGGAAGTCGGACGGCCGTTCGCGTATGACCGCCGCGAAGAGCGGCTCGCCATGCGCGTGTGCCCACTCCGGAAGCGCGCCAGGAACTGTCGGCAAGGGCAGTCTCAGTCGCCGGTGGCGGCGTCGGGAACGACCTGGTAGAAGGTTTCCCGGGGTCCTATAAGGCCGAGATCGGTGCGGGCTCGCTCTTCAGCCGCTTCGAGTCCCTGTTTGAGGTTAACGACCTCCGCATCGAGCGCCGCGTTGCGCTCACGCAGCCGATCGTTCATGGCACGCTGTTCCGCAACCGCCACGCGGAGCTTCATTGTCTTGCGGTAGCCGCCTTCCGACAGCCACAACTGCGCCTGCAGCAGCACGGCGAGGGTGCCGAGCACGATCAGCAGCCAGCGCAGGTTCGACAAGTGAAATCCCCAGTATTCTTTATCGTTACGCCCTTACGGAAAACGCACCACGACCGGCGTAGTCGGCGCTCCCGCCCAACAGCTCCTCGATGCGCAGCAGCTGATTGTACTTGGCGATGCGATCGGATCGCGACAACGAGCCCGTCTTGATCTGTGTCGCCTGCGTGCCCACCGCGATGTCCGCGATCGTGCTGTCCGAGGTCTCTCCGGACCGATGCGAGATCACCGCGGCGTAACCCGCGTCCACTGCCATAGTAATTGCATCAAGAGTTTCAGATAAGGTACCGATTTGGTTGGGTTTTATCAATATCGCATTTGCGATTTTTTCGTTGATGCCACGTTCCAGTATCGCGGTATTTGTGACGAACAGGTCGTCGCCGACGAGCTGCACGCGGTCACCCAGGGCATCGGTCAGCACACGCCAGCCCGCCCAGTCGCTCTCGTCCATGCCGTCCTCGATGCTGATGATCGGGTAGCTGTCGGCGAGTTCGGTGAGGAACTCGCTGAATCCGCCGGCATCGAAGCTGCGGCCCTCGGAAGCGAGATTGTATTGACCGTCGTCGAAGAACTCGGAACTCGCAACGTCGAGTCCGAGCAGGATATCGTCGCCCGCGCTGAAACCCGCTTGACCGATCGCCTCCATGATCGTGTCCAGCGCCGCCCGGTTCGACGGCAGGTCCGGCGCAAATCCTCCCTCGTCGCCGACCGCCGTATTCAGACCCTTGCCGCGCAGAACCGCCTTCAATGCGTGGAAGATCTCGGCGCCGTAGCGCAGGGCCTCGGAGAAGTTCGTTGCGCCGACGGGCAGTATCATGAACTCCTGGATGTCCACGCTGTTGTCGGCGTGTGCGCCACCGTTGATGATGTTCATCATCGGCACCGGCATGGTCGTGCCGTCACCGAGGTGGCGGAAGAGCGGTGTGTCGCTCGATTGCGCTACCGCCCTTGCAGTAGCCAGTGATACTGCGAGCAGCGCGTTGGCGCCGAGGCGCCCCTTGTTCTCGGTGCCGTCGAGTTCGATCATGCACCGATCCAGCGCTCGCTGATCATCGATGTCTTTACCGACGAGCGCGCCCCGTATTTCGCCGTTGACGTTGGCGACGGCCTTCGTGACGCCCTTGCCGAGATAGCGCGACTTGTCACCGTCGCGCAGCTCGACCGCTTCGCGGGTTCCCGTGGACGCGCCCGACGGCACTGCCGCTCGAGCCATGGTGCCGTCATCCAGCGTCACGTCCGCCTCGACCGTGGGGTTACCGCGCGAATCGAGAATTTCCCGACCGCGAATTTCGCTGATCCTGATCATTTCTGTGTCCTTCGACGTTTATTCGGCCAGCCCGAGCTCCGTTTCGAGATAACCGCGATTTTTCACATTGGTGTCGATCGAGACGAGAGTCTCGAGCAGGTTCCTCATGTGCGCGAGCGGCATGGCGTTGGGCCCGTCGGAGAGCGCTTCCTCCGGATTCGGATGCGTCTCCATGAACAGCCCCGCGATGCCCACCGCGGTCGCCGCACGCGCGAGCACCGGGATGAACTCGCGCTGTCCACCCGACGCCGAGCCCTTACCTCCCGGCAACTGCACCGAATGGGTCGCATCAAAGACGACCGGGCAACCGGTAGCGCGCATCACGGCAAGACTGCGCATGTCGGAGACGAGGTTGTTGTAGCCGAAGGAAAAGCCACGCTCGCAGACCATGATGCCGTCATTGCCGGTCGATCTCGCCTTGTCGACGACGTTCTGCATTTCCCAGGGCGACAGGAACTGGCCCTTCTTGATATTGACCGGCTTGCCGGCGCTCGCCACGCGCAGGATGAAGTTGGTTTGCCGGCACAGGAACGCCGGCGTCTGCAGCACGTCGACGACCGCGGCTACCTCGTCCATGGGCGTATCTTCGTGCACGTCGGTCAGCACCGGCACGCCGACTTGCTCGCGAACCTCGCCGAGGATGCGAAGACCCTCCTCCATGCCGGGACCGCGGAAACTGCCCGCCGAACTGCGATTCGCCTTGTCGAACGACGACTTGTAGATAAACGGCACGCCGAGGCTTTCGCAGACCTCCTTCAATGCGGCCGCCGTATCGACGGCCATGGCCTCGCTTTCGACGACGCAGGTGCCCGCGATAAGGAAGATAGGCCGGTCGTTTCCGGCCTCGAAATGCGTCAGCTTCATGCCTCGGCGACCTTGGGCAACTCGCCTTCGTGATGCTGCCGCGCCGCGGTTATGAATCCCTTGAACAGCGGGTGGCCGTCCCGCGGGTTGGACGTGAACTCCGGATGAAACTGGCTGGCAAGAAACCAGGGATGCCCCGGAATCTCCACCATCTCGACGAGATCGTCTACCGAGACGCCGGCGAACCGCAGCCCGGCCTCTTGCAGCCGTTCACGGTAATTGTTGTTGACTTCGTAGCGGTGCCGATGCCGCTCCTGGATCGAACCGGCGCCGTAGGTCCGGGCCGCCAATGACCCTTCCGCGAGCAATATCTCCTGTGCCCCGAGCCGCATCGTGCCGCCCAGGTCGGATTGCTCGTCGCGCTGCTCGACGTCACCGCTTGCGGTTTGCCATTCGGTGATCAGGCCGACGACCGGATGCGGTGTGGACTTGTCGAATTCCGTGCTCATGGCGCCCTCGAGCCCGGCGAGATTGCGGGCCGCTTCGATAACCGCTAACTGCATGCCGAGGCAGATGCCGAGGTACGGGATGCCGTTTTCACGGGCAAACTGAACGGCGCGGATCTTGCCCTCGATACCGCGGTCGCCGAAACCTCCCGGCACCACGATGCCATCCATCGTGCGCAGGCATTCGGTGCCATTGTCCTGGATGTACTGCGACTCCATGTAATGGATGTTCACCCGCGTCTGGGTGTGGATGCCCCCGTGCAGCAGCGCCTCCGACAGCGAGATGTAGGAATCCTTGAGGTCGACGTACTTGCCGACCATCGCGATGTCGACTTCGCTGGTCGGGTTGCGCTTCACGTCGACGATGGCCTGCCATTCACTGAGATCCGCAGGCGGCAGATCCATGCGCAGCTGCCGCGCGACGATGTCGTCCAGCCCCTGGTCGTGCATCATCTGCGGAATCTTGTACAGGTCGTCGACGTCGGACGCCGAGATGACGGCAGCTTCCTGGACGTTCGTGAACAGCGCGATCTTCTTGCGCTGTTCGTCGGGCAGCGGTTGCTCGGAGCGACAGACGAGGATATCCGGCTGAATGCCGATCGAACGCAGTTCCTTCACCGAGTGCTGCGTGGGCTTGGTCTTGATCTCCGATGAAGTTGCGATGTACGGCACGAGCGTCAGGTGCACGTACACGACCCGGTCATGGCCGAGTTCCACGCCCATCTGGCGTATCGCCTCGAGAAACGGCAGCGACTCGATATCGCCGACCGTGCCGCCGATCTCGACGAGGCAGATGTCGGCGTCGCCGGCTCCACGCCGTACGCTTTCCTTGATCTCGTCCGTGATGTGCGGGATCACCTGCACGGTGGCGCCGAGATAGTCGCCGCGGCGCTCCTTGGCGATGACGCTCTCGTAGATTCTGCCGGTCGTGAAATTGCTGTTGCGGCCGGTAACCGTCCTCACGAAGCGCTCGTAGTGTCCGAGGTCGAGATCGGTTTCGGTGCCGTCGTGGGTAACAAAGACTTCGCCGTGCTGGAACGGGCTCATGGTGCCGGGATCGACATTCAGGTACGGATCCAGCTTGATCATGCTGATCGACAGGCCGCGCGCTTCGAGAATCGCGCCCAGACAAGCCGATGTTATGCCCTTACCGAGAGACGACACCACCCCGCCGGTGATGAATACATACGATGTCATGTGTGAGCCCGATTGCTCCTGCGGCGGAAAAAGACAAGGGCTGGATCCAAAGCACTGCTCGAGGCCTCTGTGCTTCTCTCCAACCCTCAGATGTCGCGCCGTCGTTGGATAAAAGACGGTTTTAAAAGTTAACAGATCGCCTCTGGCGAAACAATGAAAAGGACGCGCTGTTCAGTGCAATTCGGGGCGTTCGTCCCAGCACACCGCCGTGCCGGGCCCGCTGGCCGCCTCCGCTGCGATCCACAGGTCCGCGACGGCAACGAGCGCATCGCCCGCGTAGATCAACGGCAGCCGCTCCCGCATCCAGGGAACAATGCCTTCTTCCTGAAGCAATTTCTTGAGTTTCTTCGTATGTCCCTGACCTGCAGGCTTTATTTCCTCGCCCCCGTTTCGCATGCGCACGTGGAGTCCGCGCGCGACGATTGCCTCTGACAGGCCCCGGTCCGCCCCGCGCGCCAGCCGCAGCGAGCCCATGCCGGGACCGAGCGCAAGCGGCGCATCGGCCAGCGGATGTCCTTCAGGCGGCCAGGCCTGGCCGCCGAGCGGCGGCAGCAGGTAGAGTTTGCCCCGGTATCGTCGGACCTCCGCACCCTGCCACCGAACCAGCGGCTGCGCATCCTCCCGGGCCTGGAGTACGCTGTCCAGCACGGTGGCGAGTCGGGAGGCGCCCGGGACCGGAATGCCTGCCTGTCTCATTGCATGTCGTAACAGATTGCGTTGTCGGGCGTCGGTCAGCCCCAGCAAGCCTGCGATATCGATGCGAGCGGCCCGATCCCCGACGGCATGCAGGTCGCTTGCCGCGAGTTCGTCGAGCATGGTGGCTGCCTCAGCGGCAAGCTCGGCGCTGCGGGCAAGCCGCTCGACCACGCCCGTCCAGCGCCGTTCGAGGGCGGGCAGGACGTCATGGCGCAGGAAGTTGCGATCGAACCGCAAATCCTGATTGGAGGGATCGTCGACCCAGCGCAGCTCCTGCGTCGCCGCGTAGGCTTCCAGCGCGTCGCGCGGCACATCGATGAGCGGGCGTACCAGCCAGCCCGCCGCGAACGGTGTCAGCAGGCCGATGCCGGCCATGCCGGCCGGGCCGCTGCCCCGCATCAGGTTGAGCAACAATGTCTCGGCCTGGTCGTTCCGGTGGTGGGCGCTGAGCAACCAGTCCCCGTCGCCCATGTGCCGAGCGAGCGCCGCGTAGCGCGCCTTGCGCGCGGCGGCCTCGAGGCCCCCGACACCGGCATCGATCGAGACCGTTTCCGCAACGAATTCGAGCGCGAGTTTTTCGGCAAGCTTGCGGCAGTATTCGCTCCAGCGACCGGATTCGGGGTGCAGCTGGTGGTCGATGTGCACAGCCAGCAACGACTTGCCGTGGCGCTCCCTCGCAAGCGACAAAGCATGCGCAAGCACGGTCGAATCGAGCCCGCCGCTCAGGGCGATCACGTATCGATCGGGATTGTTGTCGACGGTCTCGAGCGCATCGAGACGCTCCAGGAGAACCTCGGGCCCGAAGGTCACGCCTCTTTGAATTCGCCGAATCCGGCGAGCCGTCGCTGGCGGTTCTCGAGCAGCTGATCGACCGAAACGGAGTCGAGTTCGTCCAGTGCCTTGATCAGCGCGTTGCGAATGACTTCCGCGGCCTCGGCCGGGTTGCGGTGCGCGCCGCCCAGCGGTTCCCGCAGCACCTCGTCGACGAGACCGAAGTCGTTGAGGCTGGACGCCGTGATACGCATGGCCTCGGCCGCATCCTGCGCTTTGTCGGCACTCTTCCAGAGGATGGACGCGCAACCCTCGGGGGAGATGACGGAGTAGATGCCGTATTGCAGCATCAGCAGCTTGTCCGCGACGCCGATCGCAAGAGCGCCGCCGGACCCGCCTTCGCCGATAACTACGCTGATGATCGGCGTCCTGAGGCCCGCCATCAGGTAAAGGCTGTAAGCGATTGCCTCGCTCTGGCCACGCTCCTCGGCGCCGACGCCGGGGTAGGCACCCGGGGTGTCGATCAACGTCACCACGGGCAGCGAGTATTTCTCGGCGAGACGCATCAGCCGCTGAGCCTTGCGGTAACCCTCGGGCTTGGGCATGCCGTAATTGCGCCTTACTCGCTCCTTGGTATCGCGTCCTTTCTGGTGGCCGATGAACATGACGGCGCGTCCATCGATACGGCCCACACCGCCGATAATGGCCGGATCGTCCGCGTACATCCGGTCGCCGTGCAGCTCCTGGAAATCCGGCGAAAGGATTTCCAGGTAATCCGCCGTGTAGGGTCGCATCGGGTGTCTCGCCACCTGCGCGATCTGCCAGGCGCTCAGCTTGGAGAAGATGCTTTTCGTGAGCGCCTCGCTCTTCGCCCGCAAGCGTGCGACTTCCTCGTTGATATTGATTTCGGAGTCGTCGCCGACGAACTGCAGTTCCTCGATCTTCGCCTCGAGTTCGGCGATCGGCTGTTCGAAATCCAGGAATTTCAGATCCATAGCGGAACCGTCTATAGCGCTCGGTAAGCGGGCGTCAGGCCGGAAAACGGACTCTACATGATTTCTCGTCCCGGTGCGTACAGCAGCCGGACGTTGTTGCTGCCGAGGAGCTCGCTCAGCTTGTCGCGCAGTTCCCGGCTCGGACGCACCGACCATTCGGCGCCGAGTTCGAGCCTGACTTTCGCATCATCGCCAAAATACTGCACGGCAACCTCGCAGTTTCCCTCCCGGTATGGCAACAGCACATCGTGCAGCTTCATCAAAAGCTGTTCTCCCTGCCCGTTCGGGGACAGCCTCAACAACATGCTCTTCGCCCGGCTTTCGATTACACGATCGATATGCAGCACGTTCCTGACGTTCACCGACCAGGCGCCGATGAAATCGTCGTAACGCAACGGGCCGGTCACCACGACGATCTCGTCTTTCACCAGCAGGTGACGGAACTCCTGGAACGCCTCGCCGAACAGGCTGACTTCCATGCGCCCGCTATCGTCATCCAGCACGACGCTGACGCGATTGCCGCGTTTGCGAACGTCGACGATCAGTCCCGCGATCGTGACCTCGCGCCTCGACTGTGAGTAATCGCGCTCGCCGCGAGACGCCTGCGGCGGCGGTTCCGCCGCGAGTTCGGCGAGACTGCCATCGACGAAACAGCGCGCATCGACTCGAACCGCGTGAAACGGGTGGCCCGTCAGGTAGAGGCCGAGCGACTCCTTTTCGTTGCTGAGCAACAGGCGCTCCGGCCATTCGTCCATGTCGACGGAAACCATCGAATCGTCCGGCACTGGTGGCGCCTCGAGCCCGAACATATCGTTCTGGCCGGCCGCCTGCGCGCGGGCATGCTGGTCGGCACTTTTCAGGGCCTGCGGCACCTGGTGCATGAGGGCGCGGCGCGACTGGCCGAACTCGTCCATCGCGCCGGATTTGATCATCGCCTCGAGGGCCCGGCGGTTGACCTTGTCATGATCGACGCGACGACAGAACTCGGCCAGGCTGCCGTAGTCGCCATTCGCCTCGCGTTCGGCAATGAGCGATTCCACCGCCGATCGGCCGACTCCCTTGATCGCGCCGAGTCCATAGAGGATCGCCCGGTCGCCGGCCACGTTGAAATGATAGGACGAGCGGTTGACGCTCGGCGCCTCGAGTTCCAGACCGAGTTTGCGGCAATCGTCCTTCAGCGTAACGAGCCGGTCGGTGTTGTCCAGATCGGCGCTCATCACGGCCGCCATGAAGGCGGCGGGATAGTGCGCCTTGAGGTATGCGGTCTGGTAGGACAGTACCGCGTAGGCGGCGGAATGGGACTTGTTGAAACCGTAACCCGCAAACTTCTCCATCAGGTCGAAGATGCGCGTCGCAGTTGCTTGCGCTACACCGCGTGCCGTCGCGCCGGACATGAAGATCTCGCGCTGCTTCGCCATCTCCTCGGGCTTCTTCTTGCCCATCGCACGCCGCAGGAGATCCGCACCGCCCAGAGTGTAGCCGGCGAGCACCTGCGCAATCTGCATGACCTGCTCCTGATAGAGGATTACGCCGTAGGTCTCCTCGAGTACCGGCTTGAGATCCGGATGCAGGTAGTCGATCTCGGCCTGGTTGACCGAATGCTTGCGGGCAATGAAATCGTCGACCATGCCCGATTGCAGCGGGCCCGGCCGGAACAGGGCCACCAGGGCGACGAGATCGCCGAACTGGTCGGGCCGCAGGCGCTTGATGAGATCGCGCATGCCGCTCGACTCGAGCTGGAATACCGCGGCCGTCAGCGTGCTCTGCAACAGCCTGAAGGTTTCGGCGTCGTCCATGGGCACGCGACTGATGTCGAGCGATGCATCCGGGTAGGTCGCATTGACGATGCGCTCCGCCCAGTCGATGATCGTGAGCGTCTTCAGCCCGAGGAAGTCGAACTTGACCAGGCCGACCGCCTCGACGTCGTCCTTGTCGAGTTGCGTGACAAGACTGCCGCCGCCGTCTTCACAGTACAGCGGCGCAAAATCGGTGAGCTGATCAGGCGCGATCACGACGCCACCGGCATGCTTGCCGGCATTCCTGACCAGGCCTTCCAGCGACTTCGCGAGGTCGATGATGGCGGTGACCTCTTCGTCGTCGCGGTACATGGCCGCCAGCTCTTCCGACTGCTCCAGTGCCTTGTCGAGCGTCATGCCGATTTCGAACGGCACCAGCTTGGCGATTCGATCGACAAATCCATACGGCTGGCCGAGCACGCGCCCGGTGTCGCGGATGACCGCCCTCGCCGCCATGGTGCCGAAGGTAATGATCTGCGCGACGCGGTCGCGGCCATATCGTTCGGCCACATACTCGATGACACGGTCGCGGCCTTCCATGCAGAAGTCGATATCGAAGTCCGGCATCGAAACGCGTTCCGGATTCAGGAAACGCTCGAAAAGAAGATCGTGCTCGAGGGGGTCCAGGTCGGTAATGCCGAGCACCCAGGCCACCAGCGAGCCGGCCCCCGATCCGCGGCCGGGACCCACGGGAATCTCGTTGTCGCGAGCCCAGCGAATGAAATCGGCGACGATCAGGAAGTAACCCGGGAAGCCCATGTCGCGGATTACCTGGAGTTCGGTCTCGAGGCGCTCGCGGTACGGTGCCCGCAACGCGTCGCGTTCCTTCTTCGGGGTGGCGCGAGCCGCAAATATCTCCTCGAGTGCACGGTCCAGCCCGCGCCGCGCCTCGGCCTCCAGGAACTGCGCCTCCGTCTGCCCGTCCGGCACCGGGAAGGCAGGCAATACGCTTTCACCGAGTTTCAGGTCGAGGTTGCAGCGCGTGGCGATCTCCAGCGCGTTTTCGACCGCCTCCGGCACATCGGAGAACAGCTCCATCATCTCGGCCGACGATCGCAGGTACTGCTGGTTGCTGTAGTGGCGTGGCCGGTCCGGGTCCGCAAGGCCCCGGCTGTCATGGATACATACGCGGGCCTCGTGCGCGTGAAAATCCTCGTGTTCGATGAAACGCACGTCGTTGGTAGCGACGACCGGTACGGCTTGCTCACTCGCCAGCAGCAGGCTCGCCTGCACGGTCTCCTCTTCGTCACTTCGGCCGGTCCTGGTGAGTTCGAGGTAATAGCGGTCGCCGAAGATGTCTCGCCAGGCAAGCAGCCGCTGCCGCGCCTCCTCCAGCTGCCCGACGAGCAACGAATGGCCGACGTCGCCGTGCAGCCCTCCCGACAACGCGATGAGACCTTCACAGCTTTCCAGGCTCAGCCACTCACGGCGGACCATCGGCTCGCCCCGTATCCGTCCCTCGAGGTAAGCACGCGAGATGATTCGGCACAGGTTGCGATAGCCGTGGTTGTCCTGGCACAGCACAATCAACGTGAATGGCCGGCCCGGGTCGTCTGTATTCGCTATCCGCAGGTCTGCACCGATTATCGGTTTGACGCCCGCGGCGATCGCACGCCGGTAGAATTTCACCAGGCCGAACAGGTTGTTGCAGTCCGTCATGGCGACAGCCGGCATGCCGTCTCCGGCCGCCTTCGCCATCAATGCCGGGATGCGCACCGTGCTGTCCACGAGCGAGTACTCGGTGTGAACATGCAGGTGGACGAAAGACGGGACAGTCACGTGAGCGCCCTCACCGGTGCGAAACTGCGGCGGTGTTCCGGACACGGCCCGTGTTCCAGCAGCCGCGCGCGATGCAGTTCGGTGCCGTATCCCTTGTGGCGCGCGAATTCGTAATCGGGATAACGCGCGTGCACGGCAACCATCGTCCGGTCGCGTGCCGTCTTGGCCAGTATCGAGGCCGCACTGATCGATTCGACGCGATTATCGCCGCCGACGATCGCGACCCCGTCAATCCTGCCGTCGCGGAAGCGGAGGTCGGGCAAGCGGTTGCCGTCAACCTGCACGGCTCGCGGCATGACACTGAGCCCGAGTATGGCCCGGCGCATGGCGAGCATCGTCGCCGCGAGTATATTCAGGGCGTCAATCTCCGCTCGTTCCGACCAGGCGACGGACCAGCACAGGGCCTGACTCCTGATTACCGCTTCGAGCGCCTCGCGGCGCGCCGCGGTCAGCTTCTTGGAGTCACGCAGGCCGGCAATCGGGCGCTCGGGATGCAGAATGACGGCCGCCGCCACGACCGGTCCGGCCAGCGGTCCTCGTCCCGCCTCGTCGACGCCGGCGACGAGATCGGGTGGGAAATCTGCTTGCAGCTGCTGCATTGTCGGTGTGCGAGTCCGGCTATCCCTGTGCTGTGAGGCTTATCAGCGCGTCGGCTGCGCGCTCGTTCGAATTCATCGCCAACTCGGTCCTGAGTTTAGCAAATCTGGCCTTGATGGCCGCGCAACGTTCGGGGTCGTTCAGCAGTTCGATGACCGCGCCGGCGATCTTCGCGGGGTCCGCATCATCCTGGATGAACTCGGGAACGAGCTCCTCGTTCGTCAGCAGGTTGGGCAGCGTGAAATGACTGACTTTCAACAGCCGGAATACCTTCGTAATCCACCCCGTCAGTGCCGCAACGCGGTAGGCGGCCACCGTCGGTTTTCCGAGCAGGGCCGACTCCAGCGCCGCCGTCCCCGACGCCAGCAGCACCATGTCCGAAGCGGACATCGCCTCGATCGAGCGGCCGTCGATGATCGTAAACCGATCGGCAACCGCATATTGCCGCAGAGACACCTCGATGAGCGGGCGCAGTTTTGACGCAGCGACGGGAGTGACGAAGTGTACGCCCGGTTCGGCGTCCGCGATATTCTGTGCCGCCTCGGCGAAAACCGGCGCCAGCCTCGTCACCTCGCTGCTCCGGCTGCCCGGCAGCACGGCGATCAACCTGCCGTCCCGAGGCAAACTCAGCGCGTCGCGCGCCGCGGGCACGTCGATGACCGGCGACAGCGCGTCGGCTTTCGGGTGGCCGACGAATACGGCGTCCATGCCGTGCTCCTGGTAAATCGCCGGTTCGAACGGCAGGATGCATAGGACTCGATCGGCCGCCTTCCGTATCTTGCGTATACGGCCGGCACGCCATGCCCAGATCGACGGGCTGACGTAATGCATGGTCCGGATACCCGACGCTTTCAGCGCGGCTTCGAGGCCGAGGTTGAAGTCGGGAGCGTCGATGCCGACGAAGACGTCGGGCGGTGCTGCCCGCCAGCGCGTGATGAGCGAACGGCGCAGACGCAGCAATCGCGGCAGGCGTTTCAATGGCTCGACAACGCCCATGACTGCCAGTTCTTCGGCATCGGCCCAGCGCTCGCAGCCGGCTGCAAGCATCTCCGGGCCGGCAACTCCCTCGAAAACGGCGTCGGGTATTCGGTCTCTTACGGCCGCTATGAGCCCTGCACCAAGCAGGTCGCCCGACGACTCGCCAGCAACCAGTCCGACGCGCAAGGGCACGGGCTACCGAATGATGCCGCGCTCGGAAGCGCGCAGCGATTCCAGGAGAACGGCCAGCTCGGGCTGGGAATCACAGAGTTTCTCGATTTCGGCGATTGCGTCGGCGAGTTTGAGACCTTTGCGATACACGAGCCGATAAGCATTCTTGATGTTGCGTATCTGCTCATCGCTGAAATCACGCCGCTTCAGTCCCTCGCTGTTGATCCCGCGCGGAACTGCAGGCTGACCAGACACCATCGTGTAGGCCGGCACGTCCCGGTTGACGCCCGAGTACATGCCGAGAAACGCGTGTGCACCGATCTTCGTGAACTGGTGCGCACCCGAGAATCCGCCGAAAATGACCCAGTCGCCGACGTGTACGTGACCCGCGAGCGTCACATTGTTCGCCATGATCGTCTTGTTGCCCACGACGCAATCGTGTGCGATGTGCACGTACGCCATGATCCAGTTGTCGTCGCCGAGTACGGTTTCAGCCAGGTCCTGCATCGTGCCGCGGCTTATCGTGCAGAACTCGCGGATCGTATTGCGGTCGCCGATCGTGAGCCGCGTCGGCTCGCCACGATACTTCTTGTCCTGAGGGTCGTCACCGATCGATGCGAACTGGTAGATGTGGTTATCGTGCCCGATGACGGTAGGTCCGTTGATGACCACATGACTGTCGACGCGCGTACCGCTTCGAATCGTCACTTCGTCCCCTACGACTGCGTAGGGCCCGATCGCGACGCCGTCGTCGATGTTCGCGCTGTCCGAGATAACCGCGGTCGGATGAATTGTGCTGCTCATCGCTTTTTACTCACCCGCCTTTTCGAGTTTGCGAATGCGCTCGACAAGTTGATCGAGCCGCCGGAAGCGTGCGACCTTGCGGCTCCACTCCCTGGCCGGCTCCGCGGTAAAGCTGGCCGCGTAGACACCGGGTTCCGTAATATCCTTGGACACTACGGCTTTGCCGCTGATCACGACGTCGTCGCAAATTGTTATGTGCCCGACCGCACCGGACTTACCCGCGAACAGACAACGCTTGCCGATAGTGGTACTGCCGGAGATACCTGTCATAGCCGCCATCGCGGTGTGTGCGCCTACGTGGACGTTGTGCGCGATGATGCACAGATTGTCGATGCGCACGCCATCCTCGATCACCGTGTCCTCGATGGCGCCGCAATCGACCGTCGTGTTTGCGCCTATTTCCACGTCGTTGCCGATGCGCACGCCGCCGAGTTGCGGCACCTTGATCCAGCCATCCTGCGTCATCGCGTTACCGAATCCATCCGCCCCGATCACCACGCCGGGATGGAGAATTCCGCGGAGCCCGAGGCTCACATTGCGGACCAGTGTAACGTTGGCGATCAAGCGGCAGTCGTCCGCGATAATGCAATCCGGCCCGATTACCGTGCCGGGTCCGACGTAGGCGTTCTCTCCGATGGTCGAGCGATGGCCAATGCTGACATGAGCAGCGATGTGTGCCGATGGAGAAACTTTGGCGCTCGGTGAGATCACGGCCGACGCATCGATGCCGGCCGGATAAGTCGTCGGCGGATGAATGACGCCGGCCATCCGTGCGTAGTCAGCATAGGGGTTCTCGCTGACCAGCGAAGCTACCGGCGATTCGTCGACATCTTCGGCGCGAAGAACGACGGCTGCCGCACGCGTGGCGGCCAGCTGCTTGCGAAACCTGGGATTGGACAGAAAACTCAGCGAGCTCGGACCCGCATTCTGCAGACCGGCAACATTGTCGACGGCAAGGTCGGGGTCACCGACGAGTTTGCAGTCGAATCGTGCCGCGAGATCTCCAAGCTTGATCGGCATCAGCCTGGCGAGTGGTTACGCCGCAGGACGACGCCTCAGCGCGCACCCTGCGCCTGGAAATTCGCTTCTACCGCTCGCAGCACTTCTTCCGTGATATTCACCGCGGTACTCGCGAACAGGACGCCGTCGCCGACGATCAGATCGTATCCCTGCGCTTGCGCGTAGTCCTGCACTTCCTTGAGCAGCGAGCGCTGCAGATTGCCGAGCTCTTCGTTTTGACGCAGCTCGAGATCTTCGCGAAATTCCTGCTGCAGGCGCGCAACGTCGCGTTGCAGGTCTCGCAGGTTCTTCTCGGCGTTGCGGCGCTCGGTCTCGCCCATCACGGCAACGTCCTTCTGGATTTTCGCGGTCAAGTCTTCGAGTTCTTTTTGCTTGGCGATAAATTCCCGCTGGCGGGGCGCAAACTCTTCCTGAAGCGCGTCCATCACGGCTTTGGTTTGCGGTGCTCGGTCCAACAATACGGGCACGTTGACTACACCGATCTTCACTTCCTGCGCAGCAACCGGCAGCGCAAATACGAATACGAGGGCAATGCCCGCAGCTGCTCTAGGCAGCTGTCGCTTGATAAAACTCATATGACGTCCATTCCTCAAAATGCTTGTCCAATGGAGAATTGAAAGCGCTCGATTTCATCTCCGAAATACCTGTCGTTACCGGCGTAGTTGTTGAGCGGGTATGCGTAGCTGAACCGGAACAACCCCATCGGCGCGAGCCACTCAACGCCTACACCGACCGATGTGCGCAACTCGTCGAATTCCGGCTGGTACTCGACCGGACTTCCGAGTTTATCGGTAAACGCGACCTCGCCTGTATTGAAGACGTTACCGACGTCGTAGAATACGGCAGCCCTTGCCTGACTGGCCCACTTCTCCGGCAGCGGAATTATAAGCTCCAACTGACTGGCAACCAAGACATTTCCGCCGTAGGGATTGCCGAAACTGTCGCGCGGCCCGAGCCAGGACTCCCGATAACCGCGCACGGACCCGGGTCCACCGCCGAAGAGCTGCTTGTAGGGCGGCAGCGCGGTCGTCTCGTTGAGTGCTTCGCCCATGCCTGTTTCGAGGTTGTAGCGCAAGACGAACCCGCGCCAGAGCGGCCAGTACGCCGTCGCGTTATAGCGTGCGGTGTAATACTCCACCTCGCTTCCGGGAAACGTGCTCGAGAGAAACAGCTGGTGCCGCATGCCTCGCGTTGCGAAGAGCGATCGGTTGCGGCTGTCGTAGGTCCATCCGGCAATCAGTTCAAAAGTATCGAACTCGGTGCCGAAGAAGACGATGCCACCGCCGATATCCTCGATGAATGGGTTGCCGTTGTTCGCGACCCAGTCCTGCGACTGCTGTGTGCTCGAGGTGGAGGACAACAGTTCCGAACGCTGGTACCCAAGCCCGAACGACAAGGTCTGGAACTCGCTGATCGGATAGCCGTAGTCGAGACGGGCACCCGCAGTGGCGGTGGAGAAGTCCGAGGCGGCCGACGTGAACTGTGTAATGTCGCGGTAGTTGAGACTGATCGTGCGCCGCACGCCGTCCATCGTCCGGTAAGGATCGGTGTGCGAGATATTGTAGAACTTGGAGAAACGGCCCGTCGAAACCTCGAGCGCCACCCGGTTACCGGTACCGAGGAAGTTCGTATGCACGATACTGCCGTTCAACAACAGTTTCTGCGACTCCGAATAGCCGATGCCACCGGAGAACTGCCCGGGCATCCGGTACTGCATCTTGAAGTCCACATCGACGAGATCGGGACTGCCGGGCACGGGAATCGTCTCGGCCTCGACGTTCGGTTCGACGTACGGGAGTCGCTGCAGACGGAACTTCGAGCGGTCGATCAATACGTTCGACAGGTACGCGCCTTCCATCTGCCGGAGTTCGCGACGCAGCACTTCGTCGTCGACTTGGTTGATACCCTTGAAGTTGATCCGCCGGACGTAGACGCGGCTCTTCGGATCCACGTAGAAAGTAATCTCGGCCGTCTTGTTTTCGTGGTCGAGTTCGGGAACCGGCTCGATCTCGGCGTTCGCGTAGCCCTGCTCGCCGAGCCGCAATGACATGAACTCGGCCGATTGCGTCAGGAGGCCGAGATTGAATATCGAGCCCGGCTGGGCGAGCACCATCGAACGCAGGAAGGCTTCGGGAACCACCATGTCACCGACGAGTTTGACGTCCGAGATCGTGTACTTGTCGCCCTCGTTAATCGTAATGGTAACGAAGATGTCCTTCTTGTTCGGTGATATCGCGACCTGGGTGGACTCGATGCTGAAATTCGCATAGCCGCGATCCATGTAGAACGACCGCAATGTCTCGAGGTCGCCCTCGAGCCCCTGCTTCTCGTAACGGTCGTCCTGTCGCAACCACGACAGCCAGTTGGCGGTGTCGAGATTGAAATCCTCTCGTATTTCGCCTTCGTCGAATGAGGTGTTGCCGACGATATTGACCTGCCGGATCTTCGCGCGATCACCTTCCTTGACGTCGATCTTGATGCGCACCGTATTGTTGGGGCGATCCAAAACCGTGGTATCGATCTGCACGCCGTACTTGCCGCGGTTGTAATATTCCTCGCGCAGGAACATGGCGACATTGTCGAGAGTCGAACGGTCGAAAGTCCGCCCTTTGGCGAGCCCGACACCGCGGAGAGACTCCATGAGATCTTCCGTCTTGATGTCCTTGTTGCCGTCGATTTCGAAGCTTTCGATCGATGGCCGCTCTTGTACTGCAATTATCAGGGCGTCGCCGTCCCTGCGCATCTCGATGTCGTCGAAGAGACCTTGCGTATAAAGCGCACGTATTGCCTCCCGGATGCGGAGGTGGTCGATCGTGTCGCCGATATTGATGGGCAGGTAGTTGAAGACGGTACCTTCGGAGATTCGCTGCAAGCCCTCGACGCGCATATCCCTCACAACGAAGGGCTCAAATTCCGCCAGTGCCTGTAACGACGTCAGCGCGAGTACCAGCCCGACCAGTATTCCGCGCCGGGCAGTGAGCAACGATTTTCTTCTGAATCTCATCCGTGGCGTCCGGGTACCAGCGATCTCAACCGAAGATTCTCGCAAGATCGTTATAGAAAGCGAAGCTCATCAACAGAATCAACGCGAATATGCCGATTTGCTGTCCCACGATCTGGGCCCGCTCTGAAAGAGGGCTGCCCTTCAGGCCCTCGATCGACTGGTAAACGATCTGACCGCCGTCGAGCACCGGGATCGGCAGCAGGTTCAGAACCCCGAGACTGATGCTGACGATGGCCAGGAAGCCCAGGAAGTAATCGAGCCCGCGCTGTGCCGATTCGCCGGCGAACTGGGCAATATTGATCGGTCCGCTGATGTTCTTGATGGACACGTCACCCGTCACCATCCGGCCGAGCATCCGCAACGTAAAGACGGTCGACGACCAGGTGCGCGCCATCGCCTGGGTGAGCGAATCGACCGGCCCGAAGCGCCGCTGGTAATAGAAGTCGCTGAAATCACCGCTGTGAGCGACGCCCAGGCGGCCCCGGACTTCGCCGTCGACGAGCTGCTCCTGCACGACCAGCGTCGTGGACAGACGCTGCCCGTCGCGCAGGTAATCAACCGAGACCGTCTTGTTCGCACGCGGCTGGACGGCCTCGACCAGGTCCGCAAAATCCAGTATCGGAACGCCGTCCAGTTCCACGATTCGGTCGCCTGCCAGGAGTCCTGCGGCTTTCGCCGGACCATCGTCCTCAACGCGGCCGATATCGGCCGGAAGATCTCCGGCTCCGAAAGGCCGGAAACCGAGACCTTCGAACAGCATGCCCGGTTCCGTAAGCCGGCGCGCGTCGGCGCCGACGTCCAGCGTTACCTCGCGCCGCCAGCCGTCCTCGGCTTCGAGCGTCAAGGGCACGCGACCGTCCGACACCATCTGATCCAGCATCTCGACAAGTGCGGATTCCCAATCCGCAGTCTCGACCTCGCCCACCGCGACGATACGGTCGCCCTGCTCCAGGCCAGCCTGCGCCGCGTAGGAGTCGGGTTCCACCTCGCCGACGGCCGGCACCAGCGTCGGGATGCCGTAAATGAACAACGCCCAGTAGGCGATGATTGCGAACAGGAAATTGAACGCCGGCCCGGCAAGCAACACCGCAATGCGCTGTGGAACCGGCCGCTGATTGAACGCTCGCCCTTCGTCTGCCTCGGGAATCGGGCCCTCTCGGGTATCCAGGAACCGGACATAGCCGCCGAGCGGGATCGCGGATATGCAGTACTCGGTGCGATCCGCCCCGCCGATACGCGTCCAGATCGGCTTGCCGAAGCCGATCGAGAAACGCAGCACCTTCATGCCGGTCCAGCGCCCGACGATGTAATGACCGTACTCGTGGACGGCTACGAGGACGCTGATGGCGACGACAAAAGCCAGCAGATTGCCGAAAGCGCTACCCATGCTGAGATATTTTCCTGCTTGAATTCAATCGCTTACACACAGCGCCTCCGAGGACGGGCCGCGCGGGCGAGGCCGGTTTGTATAGTGGACTTTCGCAGAGGCCGCCGGTTCCCGCCAGTGTCAGGCGGAGCCTGCGCGTCAGCAAATGAACCTGCCCTGAACGGCGCATCACTGCAACCCCGTCGAGGCAATGCCGAGCGCGAACAACGGCGCCGCAGCAGCCACGCTGTCGACGCGATCCAGGACGCCGCCGTGACCCGGAAACAGGGTGCCGCTGTCCTTGAGACCCGCCGTGCGCTTGAACATGCTCACCGTCAGGTCGCCGACAATGGACGCACAGGCTACGGCCGTGCAAAACGGCACGAGCACCGTGACGCGCGCATCGAAAGCGTATGCGCCAGCGGTCGCGAGAACGGCCACCGTCAGCAGGCCGCCGATGACGCCCTCCCAGGTCTTTCCCGGACTGATCTGCGGCGCAAGCTTGACCCGGCCGAACAGCTTGCCGGCGACGAATGCGCCGGTATCGGCAGCCCATACGATCAGCAGCGCGCCGAGCAGGATAGCGGGGCTTGCAAGGTAGAGAACGATGAGCGCGTTATAGAGCGGCAGCAGCACCAGGGCGCCTGCGGCCCAACGGACAAGTGCGGGAATGGGCGTCGGGTAGAACAGCGTCCACACCAGCGCGCAAATCCACCACGCCAGGGCCACCTGGAACAGCAGGCCGTTGATCTGCGGTGCCTGCCAGGTAACGAAACCCATCAGAACGGCTATCAGGGCCACGTATGCCATCCGCAGAGACTTCGAATCGGAACCGAGAAAACCGGACCATTCCCATGCGCCGGCCAGGATCACCAGGGCAATGATGGCCTGCGCAGCCGCAGCGGGCAGAACGAACACTACGAGAAGCAGTGCGGCGACCGCAATCAGCGCCGTGATGACCCGTTGTTTCAGCACTTGACGGCCTCGAGCTGCTCGCCTGTGTGCCCATAGCGCCTCTGCCGCCTGGAGTAGTACGCCAGCGCGGACTCGAACTCGGCCTCACCGAAATCCGGCCAGAGTACGTCGGTGAACCACAGCTCGGCATACGCGAGGTTCCACAACAGGAAATTGCTGATGCGCTGTTCGCCGCCGGTGCGTATCAGCAGGTCCGGGTCCGGAATACCGCCAAGCTGCAGCTCGGCGGAGAAGGTCCCCTCGTCAATGGCGTCGGCGTCGATCTCGCCCGAGACGACCTTGCCCGCCACGCTGCGCGCGGCCTCGACGATATCCCATCGGCCACCGTAGGCAACGGCAACCTGCAGACGCAGGCCGGTGTTATCCGCAGTCAGGTCCTCGGCGCCACGGATCTTGTCATTGAGTTTTCGATCGAGGCGCTCGCGCTCACCTATGAACTTCAACCTGACGTTGTTCTTGTCCAGCTCCGATACTTCGCGGCGCAAGGCCTCGAGGAACAGGGACATCAGCATGCCGACTTCTTCTTCCGGACGCCGCCAGTTCTCGCTGCTGAACGCAAACAAGGTCAGGTATTCCACCCCGTGTCGTGCGGCCGTCTCCACGACTTCCCGCACCGACTTCACGCCGGCACGATGTCCCGCATGGCGGGGAAGCGAGCGATTTTTCGCCCAGCGGCCGTTGCCGTCCATGATGACGGCGACGTGTCGCGGAATATTCGGCCTGGCCGGCGATGTCGGTTCGGATTCGGACACTCAGACTTCCATGAGTTCGCTTTCTTTTTCCGCGAGCGTCTGGTCGATCTCGGCGATGTACTTGTCCGTAATGGTCTGAATCTCCTCCTCGGCACGGCGCTCGTCATCCTCGCCGATCATCTTTTCCTTGAGGAGATCCTTGACGTCATGAATGGCGTCGCGACGAATATTGCGCACGGCGATACGGCCACCCTCGGCCTCGTTGCGCACGACCCGGATCATGTCCCTGCGTCGCTCCTCGGTAAGCGGCGGCAGGGGCACGCGAATTACGGTGCCGGCCGTTGCGGGGTTCAGTCCCAGGTCCGAAGCCATGATGGCCTTCTCGATTTTCTGAACCATGTCCTTCTCCCAGGGGGTCACCGTCAGCGTGCGTGAATCCTCCACGCCCACGTTGGAAACCTGGTTCAGCGGTACCTCACTGCCGTAATACTCGACCGTGATATGGTCGAGCAGGCTCGTGTGGGCGCGCCCCGTGCGGATCTTGGTCAGCTCCTGCCGCAGCGACGCCACGCTCTTTGCCATCCGAGTTCCGGCATCCTTCTTGATCTCTTCCAACACGTCTATACCCTCAGTCTTTCGTCGACTTGCCTATGCGGTAACCAGGGTGCCGACGCTGTCGCCCGTCATCGCCTGGACCAGCGCATTCGCACGAGTCAGATCGAAAACACGCAGCGGCAGCTCGTTGTCGCGGCACATGACGACGGCCGTCGCGTCCATTACCAGCAGCTTGTCAGCGAGCAGCTGGTCGAACGACACCGTCTCGTATCGCCTCGCGCCCGGGTTCGTCACAGGGTCCGAGTCGTATACGCCGTCTACCTTGGTTGCCTTGAGAAGAATATCTGCACCGATCTCGATGGCGCGCAGGCTCGCGGCCGTATCGGTCGTGAAGAACGGGTTGCCCGTGCCTGCAGCGAGAATAACGACCCGGCCTTTCTCGAGATGCCTGACGGCCCGGCGTCGGATGTAATCCTCGCAGACGTCGTGGATTTGCAGCGCAGACATAACGCGCGCATATACATCGAGCGACTCGAGGGCATCCTGCAGGGCCAGTGCGTTCATGACCGTCGCCAGCATACCCATGTAATCGCCGGTCACCCGGTCCATGCCGGCGCCCGCGAGACCGGCCCCCCTGAAGATGTTGCCTCCGCCGACAACGATCGCGATTTCTACGCCGTGTTTCGTCGCGGTCGCGATCTCACCGGCAATGCGCTTGATGGTCCCGGGCTCGATACCGTAATCCAGCTCGCCCATCAGCGCCTCGCCGCTCAGTTTGAGCAGTACGCGCCGGTATGGAACCTCGGAGTCACCCATATACACGCCTTCTCGTTATCGTTGCCGAAACCGCCTCCCGGCGAGCGTTGATTCTAGCGCAATAGCCGCTGGCAATCTGTTCAAATCAAAGAGTTAGGGTCGAATCCCCCGCCATGCGTCAGGCCTTGCTCTTCGCATCCTCGATTTGCTTCATCACCTCGTCAGCAAAGTTCTCCTGCTTCTTCTCGATGCCCTCGCCGACTTCGAATCGAACGAACGAGGTCACCTTTGCCCCGGCTTTGTCGAGCAGTTTGCCGACGCTGATCGTGTCGTCCTTCACGAACGGCTGTCCGACGAGCGTGATTTCCTTGAGGAACTTGGCGACGCGTCCTGACACCATCTTCTCGACGATCTCCGGCGGCTTGCCGGATTCGGCGGCCTGCTCCGCGAAAATCCGACGCTCGCGCTCGAGCGTTTCGGATGGAACACCGCTCTCATCGATACAGGTCGGGTTGATCGCGGCAACGTGCATCGCGATATCGCGCGCGAGCTCCTCGTCACCACCCTCCAGCGCGACGACGGCACCGATCTTGGCGCCGTGCGTGTAGTGGCCGAGTGGCCCGTTGGCCGTAACGGCGGCTATGCGCCGCACGGATATGTTTTCCCCGACCTTGGCGATCAGGTCCGTGCGTGCCTGCTCGACGCTCCGCCCGTCGGCCAGGTTCTCGCCTGCAAATGCCTCGACGTCGGTGGTTCCCGAGGCCATTGCCGCATCGGCGACGGCCCCGGCGAAGGCGATGAAGTTCTCGTCTTTCGCAACGAAATCCGTCTCCGAATTCACTTCGACGATGACGGCCTTGCCACCTTCCGCCCTGATGACGATCTTGCCGTCCGCCGCAACCCGGCCCGCCTTCTTGTCGGCTTTGGCCTGCCCGGACTTACGCAAGAGCTCGGCTGCCGCCTCCATGTCGCCACCGGTCTCGACGAGCGCCTTCTTGCACTCCATCATGCCGGCGCCCGTGCGCTCGCGGAGCTCTTTCACCATGGATGCACTGATCGACATCACTTTACCTCTTGATCATTTGCTATCTGTACTGGGGGGCGAGCGAACTACTCGCTCTGTTCCGCATCGTTACCGGCCTTCTTGTCCGCCGATTTCGCGGCGGCTTTCTTGGCGGCCTTTTTCGCAGTCTTCTTGGCCGCTTTCTTTGCCGTCTTCTTGGCTGCTTTCTTCGCTACCTTTTTCCTGGGCTTTTCCGAGCCCTTCTCTTCAGCCGTTTTCGCGGGCGCAGCTTCCCCGGCAGTTTTCTCGGCCTCCGCTGCCTTCTGCTTTGCGGGCGCAGCTTCCTCGGCCGGCTTCTCGGCCTCCGCTGCCTTTTCCTTTGCAGGCGCAGCTGCCTCGGCGGGCTTCTCGGCCTCCGCTGCCTTCTGCTTTGCGGGCGCAGCTTCCTCGACCGGCTTCTCGGCCTCCGCTGCCTTCTGCTTTGCGGGCGCAGCTTCCTCGGCCGGCTTCTCGGCTTCCGACTCCGCCACTTTCGCTGCGGCGGGTGCCGCTTCAGCGGCCGCCGCAGCCCCTGTCTTGGCCACGGGCTTCTTCGCCGCTGCCTTCTTCTTCACGGCCGGCTTGCGGGACGGCTTTTTCGATCCCTTCTTCTTTCGGCCGGCCGCCTTGACCTTGCCTTCCTCGTCCAGTTCGACGAACTCGTCTTCGCCGAGAGCGACCTCGGGAAGCGACGATTTGCCATCGAGCACAGAATCCGCGATCAGCGCCGTGTATAGCTCGACCGCACGCATCGCATCGTCATTGCCGGGAACAATGTAGTCCACGCCATCCGGCGAACAGTTGGTGTCTACGACACCAACAACGGGGATGCCGAGCTTCTTGGCTTCGCGGATCGCAATATCCTCGTGCTCGACGTCGATGACAAACATCACGTCGGGAAGGGATTTCATCTGCTTGATGCCGCCCAGGCTCTTCTCGAGCTTTTCGCGCTCGCGAGTCAGTCCGAGGATCTCTTTCTTGGTAAGGCCCTCGAAGCCGCCTTCTTCGGCCATTTCCTCGAGCGCCATCAGGCGCTTGACGGACTGGCGGATGGTCTTGTAATTCGTCAGCATGCCGCCCAGCCAGCGCTGGCTGACGAACGGCATTTCGCAGCGTACGGCGTGATTTCGGATCGAATCGCGCGCTGCGCGCTTGGTACCCACGAAAAGCACCTTGCCGCCATCCGCGACCGTGGCTTTCACAAAGGCGCAGGCCTCGCGAGCCATTGGCAGGCTCTTCTCGAGATCGATGATGTGGATCTTGTTGCGTTCGCCGAAGATGTAGGGTGCCATCTTCGGATTCCAGTAGCGGGTCTGATGCCCAAAATGCACGCCAGCCTCTAGCATCTGGCGCATGGTTACGTCTGCCATTTCTATTCTCCGGGTTAGGCCTCCGCATACCCCATCGCCCAACCCCTTTTTTGGTGGGGCACCCAGTGCGACGTGTCGGTATGCGTGTGGATTAATTGCCTCTAGGGCGCGCGCTTTATACCATAGCCCGTCGCGGCCAACAACGCGTACGCGAATGAAATTCGCGCCGGGCGGCCCCGGATCCGGACAAAGCCAATTCCTATGACTGTAACGATCAAGACTGCCGACGAGCAGGACAAGATGCGAGCCGCCGGCCGCCTGGCTGCGGACGTACTCGATATGATTGGGGATTATGTAAAATCCGGAATCACGACCGGGGAACTCGATCGTATCTGTCACGAATACATCACGGAGGTACAGGGTGCAGTCCCCGCCCCCCTCAACTACCGCGGCTTTCCGAAGTCGATCTGTACGTCCGTCAACCACGTGGTTTGCCACGGCATCCCGGGTGATCGCAAGCTGAAGACCGGGGATTCGGTCAACATCGACATCACGGTGATCAAGGACGACTTCCATGGCGATACCAGCCGCATGTTCTTTGTCGGGAAGCCGGGTATCCAGGCGCGGCGCCTCGCCGAGGTGGCATTCGAGAGCATGTGGCTGGGCATCGAGGAACTGGCGCCCGGCAAGCATCTCGGCGATGTCGGCGCCGCCATCCAGCATCACGTCGAGAAGAATCGCTTCTCCGTCGTCCGCGAATATTGCGGTCACGGCATCGGGCGCGCATTTCACGAGGACCCTCAGGTTCTCCATTACGGCAGCCCGGCCACGGGGATGGAACTGCGGGCCGGCATGACCCTGACCGTGGAACCCATGGTGAATGCCGGCAAGGCCGCTGTTAAACTCCTGCCCGACGGCTGGACGGTGGTCACCAAGGACCACAGTCTCTCCGCGCAGTGGGAGCATACGGTGCTGATCACCGAAACCGGCTACGAAGTACTGACACTTGGTGCAGACGCACGCTAAAAGCCGGGCCTCGCTGGCCGCGACCGACGCCGATCTCAAGAGTCGGTTCCTCGCCGGAGAGTCCGTTGTCGATCTCGTTCACGATCGTGCGGCGGCGATCGACGAGCTTCTGCGCGACCTGTGGCACACCCATATGGGCAAGTTGTCGGACGACATGGCCCTGGTCGCCGTGGGCGGCTATGGCCGCGGCGAGCTGCACCCCTGTTCCGACGTCGACATCATGCTGCTGTTGCCGGAGTCCATCGACGCCGATGCCGAGCAGGCCCTGTCGGCATTCATTACCTCGCTGTGGGATGTCGGCCTCGAGATCGGGCACAGCGTGCGGACCGTGCAGCAATGCGTCGAAGAAGCTGCCGCCGACCTGACCGTCGCGACCACCCTGATGGAGGCGCGGCTGGTCGTGGGTCCGAAGACACTCTTCGAAGCCATGCAGGAAGCGGTAGGGCCGAATCGCATCTGGTCGTCCCAGGAATTCTTTGCCGAGAAGCGCCGCGAGCAGATCGCCCGGCACCACCGCTACCACGACACCGGGTACAACCTCGAACCCAACGTCAAGGGCAGTCCGGGCGGCCTGCGCGACATCCAGATGATCGGCTGGGTCGCGAAGCGCCATTTCGGCGTCAAGACCTTCGATGAACTCGTCGAGCACCACTTTCTCTCGCCCGGGCAGCTGCGGCGGCTGAAAGGCGGCCAGGCCTTCCTGTGGCGCGTGCGCTTCGCGTTGCACATCCTTACGGGACGCGCCGAGGATCGGCTGCTGTTCGACCACCAGGTCAGGATCGCGCAGATGCTCGGCTACGAGGATGCCAGCTACACGCTCGCCGTCGAGCAGTTCATGCAGCGCTATTACCGCACCGTGATGGATCTCTCGCGACTCAACGAGATGCTGCTGCAGCTCTTCGAGGAGGCCATCCTCATGGATCCGGATGCGACGCCCGAGCCTCTCAACGAGCGCTTCCAGGTCAAGAACGGCTATCTGCAGACCGTGGATGAAAACGTCTTCCAGAACGACCCGTCGGCGCTGCTCGAGTTATTCCTGCTGCTGCAGCAGAACCCCGACATCCGCGGCGTCAGCGCCTACACGGTCGGTCTCATCAGGCGCAACCTCTACCTGATCGACGAGGAGTTCCGCCAGAATCCGCGCAACCACCGGCTGTTCCTCTCGATCCTGCGTGCGCCGGCCGGCGTGACCCACGAACTGCGCCGCATGAACCTGTACGGCGTCCTGGGGCTGTACGTTCCCTCGTTCGGCCGAATCGTGGGCCGCATGCAGTACGACCTGTTCCACACCTACACGGTCGACGAACACACGCTGTTCGTGGTCAGCAACCTGCGGCGTTTTGCGCTGTCCCGCTTCGATCACGAATTCCCGCACTGCAGCCGCATAATGCAGTCGCTGGAAAAGCCGGAAATCGCCTACCTGTCGGGCCTCTTTCACGATATCGCGAAGGGACGCGGCGGCGATCACTCCGAGCTCGGCGCCGTCGATGCCGAGGCTTTTTGCCTCGAACACGGCATGAGCAAGTATGAGGCCCGGACCGTGGCCTGGCTCGTCCTGAACCACCTGGCGCTGTCGACGACGGCGCAGAAGCGGGATATCGGCGATCCCGACGTGATCAACGAATTCGCCGCTCAGGTGGGCGACCAGCTGCACCTGGACTACCTCTACGTACTGACCGTCGCCGACGTGCGCGGCACGAATCCCAAGCTCTGGAATTCGTGGAAGGCATCGCTGTTCCGAGACCTGTACGAACTAACCTCACGTGCGCTCCGGCACGGCCTCGAGAACCCGATCGACGCCGACGAGCTGATCCTCGAAAAGCAGGCCAAGGCGCGCGAACTGCTGCGCGACAGTGACGTTATCGACGAGCGAATCGACGCCGTCTGGCAGCTGATGAACGATCGTTACTTCCTGCGTCACCGCAGCAACGAGATCGCCTGGCATACCGAGTGGCTGGCGGACTCCGATACCGAGTCCGAAATCGGCCTCGTCGACGTGCGCAAGCAGGCCGGCGGCGACCGGGTCGAAGCCGTGCTGTATACACCCCGGAGCAAGCACACCTTTGCTCACGCGACCGCTGTGCTCGACGAACTCGGCATGACGATCGTCGACGCGAGGGTCGTGCCGCTCGAGAACCACTACAGCCTCGACTCGTTCATTTTCATGGAGCTCGACAAGCGCATGGATATCGACGAGAGCCGCATGACCAAGATCCGCCGCTCGCTGACCCGGGTGCTTACCGCCAGCGACGACGACGTCGCCCGGGTGACGCGCGTGGTGCCCCGGCAAGCGAGGATGTTCACGACGAAGACCGAGGTCGAATTCGGTCCGGAGACGACGCGGGGACTCACGGTCATGGAGCTCGACGCAGCGGACCGCCCCGGCCTGCTCAGCAAGGTGGGCAAGGTCTTCATCGAAGAAGGTGTCGACATCGAAGCCGCCAAGATCATGACCATCGGCGAGCGTGCCGAGGACGTCTTCTATATCGGTGACGAATCGGGCAATCCACTCGAAGAAGAGGCAAAATCGCGCTTGCGAGCTGCGCTGATACGCGCAATCGACGAGGACAGCGCCACCAACCAGGACCTGGAAAGCGGAAATCGGTATGACGCAACTGACTGACTTAATCGAACGTGGATTCGAGCGAGGCGGCAACATGGACAGCGAGCGCGAGCGCAGCGAATTGTCGCAGGCGGTGGACACCGCGATCGCCATGCTCGACTCCGGCGACGCCCGCGTCGCGGAGAAGGTCGACGGCGACTGGCAGGTGCACCAGTGGCTGAAGAAAGCAGTCCTGCTGTCGTTTCGCCTGAAGAAGAATGAAGTGGTCGAAGGCGGCTATTCCCGTTTTTTCGACAAGGTGCCGCTCAAGTACGCGAATTACGATGAACAGCAATTTGCCGCCGACGGCGTGCGTGTCGTGCCCGACGCCATCGTGCGCCGCGGCGCCTATGTCGCGCCTGACGTCGTATTGATGCCGAGCTACGTGAACATCGGCGCCAATATCGACAGTGGGACCATGGTGGACACCTGGGCGACCGTCGGCAGCTGCGCCCAGATCGGCAGGAATGTGCACCTCTCCGGAGGTGTCGGGATCGGCGGCGTGCTGGAGCCTGTGCAGGCCGGCCCGACCATCATCGAAGACGACTGTTTCATCGGTGCACGTTCGGAAGTAGTGGAAGGCGTGATCGTCGAGAAGGGTTCGGTGCTCTCCATGGGGGTCTATATCGGGCAGAGCACCCGGATCTACGACCGCGAGAGCGGAGAAATCAGCTACGGGCGCGTGCCCGCCGGCTCCGTTGTCGTTCCCGGCAACCTGCCGTCAAAGGACGGCAAGTACTCCTTGTATTGCGCAGTCATCGTCAAGCACGTCGACGCAAAGACCCGCGCCAAGACCGGATTGAACGAACTGCTGAGAAATGCGGAAGACGAGTTGTTGAGAACTTCGAAATAGGAAGGGCGTTTCCATGCTGACCGTTTACGGCATCAAGAGCTGCGATTCCTGCCGTCGGGCAAGAAGATACCTCGAAGACAGGAACATCGAATACCGGTTTCACGACCTGCGCGAGGACGGCCTGGACATTCAAATGCTGGAGCGCTGGTCGGCACGGGTCGAATGGGAGCGCCTGCTCAACAGGAAGAGCCTCACCTGGCGAAAGATCCCGGAGGACAACCGGATCGACATGACGAAAGACAGGGCCTTTGCCGCGATGCTGGATCAGCCGACGCTCGTCAAGAGGCCGGTGCTGGAACACCCTTCCTTCTTTGCGGTCGGCTTCTCTGAGAAACGCTTCACCGACTACCTGGAAAAGACGGCCTGACGGGCAGATCGCTCGTCAGCCGATGCGGCCGGTGATGTAATCCTCGGTCAGCTTGTGTCGCGGATTGGTGAAGATCTTGTCCGTCTCGTCCACCTCCACGAGGCGACCCAGGTGGAAATAGGCAACGCGTTTCGATACACGCGCCGCCTGTTGCATGGAATGCGTGACGATGACGATGGCGTAATCCTGTGACAGTTCGTCGATCAGGTCCTCGATGCGCGCCGTGGCAATGGGGTCCAGTGCGGAGCACGGCTCATCCATCAGAATCACCTCCGGGTTAACGGCAATGGTGCGCGCGATGCAAAGACGCTGCTGCTGACCGCCCGACAATCCCGTTCCCGGCTCATCCATACGGTCCTTCACTTCTTTCAACAGGCCGGCACGATCCAGGCTCGTGTGGACAATGTCGTCCAGTTCCGCACGGTCCGCGGCCAGGCCATGGATCCTCGGTCCGTAAGCGACATTATCGTAGATGCTCTTCGGGAACGGGTTGGGTTTCTGGAAAACCATCCCGACGCGTGCGCGTAGCGCCACGGGATCGAGGTCACTACCGTAAATATCCTGACCATCGAGCGCGATTTTCCCGGTGACACGGGCCGACTCGATCGAATCATTCATTCGATTCAGACAACGCAGGTACGTCGACTTGCCGCAGCCGGACGGGCCGATAAGAGCGATAACTTCGCTCTTGCCGATTTCCAGCGTTACATTCTGGATCGCGTGATTGTCGCCGTAATAGACATCCACGTTTTCGGTGACGATGAAGGGGTTCTCGCAGCGGACCTCGCCGACGGTTTGCTCACCGAGTTCGGTAACGCGTTCGACTGCCTTTCGTGCAGTCGCGCCCATCGGCCTGTGTCGCGCAGGCTCGACGGCGGAGTCGGCCGACCTCGCCTCGGGCATCGCCTCTTCCTCGGTAATCTTCATCTCAGTCATGCCAGCCATTCTCATACAGCTCCGTTTCGAGCTCAAATGCTCCGCCTACCACTTGCGTTCCATTCGTTTCCGGATGATTACGGCGGCCAGGTTCATGATCAGCAGAAAGCCCAGTAATACGATTATTGCTGCCGACGTTCTCTCCGCAAACGCACGCTCGGGGCTGTCAGCCCACAGGTAAACCTGGACCGGCAGCGCGGTCGCAGGATCGGTAAATCCGCCGGGCACGTCGACGATAAATGCGACCATGCCGATCATCAGCAGCGGCGCCGATTCTCCCAACGCACGACTCATCCCGATGATCGTTCCGGTCAACATGCCCGGCAATGCCAGCGGCAACACGTGGTGGAACACGACCTGCATCTTTGACGCCCCGAGACTCAGCGCGGCCTCCCTGATCGACGGCGGCACGGCCTGAATCGCCGCTCTCGAAGCGATGATGATCACCGGCAAGGTCAGCAGCGAGAGGACGAGGCCGCCGACCAGCGGCGCAGATCGCGGCAACGCCATCCAGTTGATGAACACCGCAAGCCCGAGAAGACCGAACACGATAGACGGCACTGCCGCCAGGTTGTTGATATTGACCTCGATGAGGTCGGACCAGCGGCTTCTGGGCGCAAATTCCTCGAGATAGATAGCCGCCGCCACGCCGATAGGAAACGCGAGGGCCACCGTGACGACGAGCATGTAGAACGACCCCATCAATGCACCCTTGATGCCGGCGAGCTCAGGTTCTCGGGAATCCCCGTTCGTAAACAGCGCCTTGTTGAACCGGGTTTCGAGGCGGTCAGCTTGCTGCAGTGACTCTATCCAGCCCGCCTGGGCGTCGCTGATCGGCCGCAGCGACTCGTCTATCGCTGGATCGATGTTGCCCTTGACGAGCATGTCCACGTTGGACGAGGCAGGCACCCAGATCGTGATCGTGGAACCGAGCAGCGACGGATCGCTCGTCAGCTCGTCGCGCAGCTGGTAGCCCGCTGCGACGCTGACGAGCCGGTACAGTTCCCGCCGCTCTTTCCGTCCGGACACGGCGGGAAACCCCCTGCGGAGCGCGTCCCGAACCAGCCCGTCGAAATCGGCATAGGCGAGGTCGAGATCTCCATCGGGCGCGAGTACGCTTTCCGACATCTCCACATCGAGCTTGATGAACGTCTGCTTGAACGCGGACGCCCCCTGCATCACGAGGGTGCCGAAAAAGACGCCCAGGAATATGACACCCACCGCGGTCGCGAGCATTCCGGTTGCGCGGAATGTTGCTTCCTTGCGGCGTCGGCGCGCGAGACCGGCTTCGACAATCTCCCTCGAATTTTTCCGGTTTGCAGTCATCGCCTTACTCGTACTGCTCCCGATACTTGCGAACGAACATCAGGCCGATCACGTTGAGGCACAGGGTCACAACGAAGAGCACGAGGCCCAGTGCAAAAGCCGCCAGCGTTTTCGCACTGTCGAACTCCTGGTCGCCCACGAGCAGCGTTACGATCTGCACGGTGACCGTCGTTACTGCCTCGAACGGATTCGCGGTCAAATTCGCCGCGAGGCCCGCGGCCATCACCACGATCATGGTTTCGCCGATTGCGCGCGAAACTGCGAGCAGAATGCCGCCGACGATCCCGGGCAATGCTGCCGGCAGGATCACCTTTATCATCGTCTCGGAACGCGTGGAGCCAAGCCCCAGTGCGCCATCGCGCATCGCCGTGGGGACGGCGTGAATCGCATCGTCGGACAAGGAGGAGACCAGCGGGATGATCATGATGCCCATGACCAGCCCGGCGGCAAGTGCGCTCTCCGACGCGACCTCGAGGCCGATGGCCTCGCCAGCGGTACGCACCCAGGGAGCGACCGTCAGCGCTGCGAAGAAGCCGTAGACGACGGTCGGGATGCCGGCAAGGATTTCGAGCAGCGGTTTCGCGACGGCACGAACACGTGAGGATGAGTATTCGGCGAGATAGATCGCCGTCATCAGACCCACGGGCACCGCGACAACCATCGCGATAGTGGTTATCAGGAGCGTGCCGGTAAACAACGGCACGGCGCCGAAACTGCCCGACGAACCGACCTGGTCCGCCCGGATGGCGGTCTGGGGGCTCCAGGTGAGCCCGAACAGGAATTCGGTCAGTGAAACTTCGCGGAAGAAGCGAATCGCCTCGAACAGTACGGAAAGCACGATACCGATCGTCGTGAGAATCGCGATACTGGAGGCGGCTATGAGGAGATACAGAACGACCTGCTCAACCCTGTTGCGGGCCCGGAATTCGGGGCGGATGCGTCGCAGAGCGATCGCTCCACCGAGGCCGGCGATGCCGAGCGTCAACGTCGCGAGTACTCGCCGGCTTGCCGCGAGGTATTCGTTATAGCGCTCGGCGGCATCCCGCATAACCGCATCGGCGTCGCCGCTGATCGCGTCACCTGCAGCCAGATTCCGGATATTGTTGACGAGCAGGTTGAGTTCGCCCTCCGATACCATTCTTTGCGGATCGGGGAGACTCTGGACGATCAGCGCGACGATGACTTTGGGCTCGAGAAGCACCCATACGAAAAAGAGGCCAAGCGCAGGTAGCAGGCACCAGATCAGCGTGAAATAGCCGTAGTAGCCCGGCAGAGAATGCAGCTGCGCGCCGTGTGCCGGCCCGCCGACCACGGCGAATGAGCGACGGCGCCCTGCGTAGAAGGCGCCGCCCGCCATGGCGGCAAGCAGCAATATGAGCGTCAGGTTCTGCATGAGTGCCGTTGCTCTCGTCCTCCGGTGACAATTGGGGCGGCCCCGTCCGGGGTTGCCGACTTGTCGAGAATAACTGTTGGAATCGTCACTCGCTGGCAAGTTTCAAGGGCGTCAGGTTCTTGACATTAGCTGCAATCTCCCCGCGCTCGTCGTCGGGCATCGGGATCAGGCCACGGTCGGAGAGGTAGCCCTCGTCACCCCAGGCACGTTCGCTCGTAAACTCGCGCAAGAAGCCGCGCAGCCCGGGAATGACATCCACGTGTGCTTTCTTGACGTAGAAATACAGCGGCCGCGATACAGGGTAGCTGCCATCTGCAATCGCGTCGAACGTCGGCTCGATGCCGTCGATTTCAGCGCCCTTCACTTTCTCGGCGTTCTGGTCGAGGAAGCTGAATCCGAAGATTCCGAACGCGTCGGGATTGGCCTCCAGCTTCTGCACGATCAGGTTGTCGTTCTCGCCCGCTTCGACGAAGGCGCCGTCTTCGCGAATCGTGTGGCAGATCGCCTTGTAACGATTCTTGTCGGTGCTCTTCAGGGCCTTGATCCAGGGTACGGTCTTGCAGCCGCCCTCCATCGCGAGCTCGACGAACGCGTCGCGCGTACCGGACGTCGGCGGCGGTCCGAGCACTTCGATCCGCGTTGCCCGCAACGACGGATTCACATCGGCCCAGGTCGTGTAAGGGTTCTCGATCAGTTCACCTTCTGCCTCACCAGGCACTTCCCTGGCGAGAGCACGAAACAAATCGGCGCGTGTCAGGGATACCGCAGGCGCGCCAAGCGCGTTCGCGAGGACGATACCGTCGTAACCGATTTTCACTTCCACGATTTCGGTAACGCCGTTCTCAGCGCAGGTATCGACCTCGGACTGCTTGATCGCGCGCGATGAATTCGTGACGTCCGGATAGTCGACACCCACGCCGTCGCAGAAAAGCTTCAGCCCGCCACCCGAGCCGGTCGACTCCACTTTCGGTGTCTTGAACTCAGAACTCCGACCGAAGCGCTCCGCGACAACAGTTGAAAACGGGTATACCGTAGACGAGCCGACCACGTAGACGTAGTCTCGCCCGGACTGGGCGACCGCCGTAGCGCCGACCGTCATCGAAATCAGTGCGCTTGCCAGCAGTACCTTCGCTGTGCTTTTCTTTGCCACAATCAATCCTCCGGTTTCTTGGGCGTCGAGGCGCAAAGCTTAGCGGCGAATTGTTACCGAATTGTTGCAAAACGGCGCTTGAATACGGCTAAAATATGGGCGCTAACGTGTTGTTTTTTTGATTATTTTTGATTTTTTACCTGTAATTCCGTGAATTCTTATCAAGACCTGGGGCAAACCGCTTGCAAGATCCCGCATTAAGTCTCCTTTTCGACCTCATCCGGCGGCGCTCTGTAACGCCTGATGATGCCGGCTGCCAGGATCTGATCGCGTCGCGGCTGGCACCGCTCGGCTTCGACTGCGAAATGATGGTTTTCGGAGACGTAACGAACCTGTGGGCGCGCCGGGGCACGTCAACGCCGGTATTCTGCTTCGCCGGACATACGGACGTCGTACCTCCGGGCGATGCCGATGACTGGCGGTCGGACCCGTTCGAGCCCGACATCCGCGGCGAACATGTCTATGCTCGCGGCTCCGCAGACATGAAGAGCGGACTTGCCGCAATGATCGTCGCGGTGGAGAGGTTTCTCGCAGACTATCCTGACCACGCCGGCAGCATCGCTTTCCTGATCACCAGTGACGAAGAAGGCCGGGCGCGTGACGGAACCCTGAAGGTGATGGAAGCGCTGACGGGCCGTGGCGAAAAGATCGACTGGTGCGTGATCGGCGAGCCGTCGAGCCATACAGAGCTGGGTGACGTCGTACGTATTGGCCGGAGAGGATCCCTGAGTGGAATGCTCGAAGTAAAAGGGATACAGGGCCACGTCGCATATCCGCATCTCGCCGACAACCCGATCCGTCGCTTCGCGCCGGTACTCGCCGAACTCCACGGCATCATCTGGGATGAGGGCAACGAATTCTTTCCGCCGACGAGCTTCCAGGTCGTCAACATCCAGAGTGGCATCGGTGCCCCGAACGTTACGCCCGCTCAGCTATCCGCTCGGTTCAATTTTCGCTATTCGACGGAGTGGGACCACCACAGGCTTAAAGAGCGTGTGCAGGCGATCCTCGACGCCCACGAGATCGACTACGAGCTTCGCTGGCATCTTTCCGGCGAACCGTTTCTTACGCAGCCCGGGCGCCTGATCGACGCCGTCTCGCAGGCGGTCGAAGAACGTTCCGGCCGTAAGCCGGAACTCTCGACCGGCGGTGGTACCTCGGACGGTCGATTCATTTCACCGGCCGGTGCCGACGTCGTCGAACTCGGACCGGTCAGCGCGTCAATCCACAAGATCGACGAACACGTGAGAATGGCGGACGTCGGTATGTTGACGTCGATGTATCAGCGAATCCTGGAGCTAATGCTTGGCAGCGCTAGCCGCGCCTGAGATTGTTCCAGACACCGCCGATACCCAGCCCGAACATCCATACCAGCACCCAGGCAGGCATCGACAGGCCGAGGAACTGCCATACGATCTCGGCACACTCCCCGGAACCCGTGAAGACCTTACCCAGCACTTCGGTGAATGGCAGGGTCTCGAGCATGTAGTCGAGCCCCGGACCGCATGACGGCACCTTGTCTGGCGGCAGTTGCTGCAGCCAGGCATGCCGGCCCGCAACGGTCGCACCTGCCACAGCCGCCGCGCCCAGCAACACGGCGTAAGCGATGCGCCCTGCGCCCGACGGATTGTGCAGGGCGGCGATGAGGAAGATGACGCCGATCGATATGACCGCGACACGCTGGAACACGCACAACGGACAGGGATCGAGCAAGAGGACGTGCTGCGCGAACAGCGCGAAGCCCATGAGCCCGAAACAGACCATGAAGCCCACGACATTGAGCACGCGCCTTGATGGCAACTTGTCGAGGATCATCCGGAGTTACTCGCCGACGATGTCTTCCGAGATGTCGGTGTGACGTACATCCCTGCCCTCCACCATATAGATGACATACTCGCAGATGTTCTTCGCGTGATCGCCGATCCGTTCGAGTGAGCGAGCGGCCCAGGTAACGTTCATCACGCGCTTGATGCTGCGCGGATCCTCCATCATGAATGTGATGCACTGTCGCGTGATCGCGTCGTATTCGTCATCGACGAGCTCGTCTTCCCTCACGACCTCCAGCGCCTCAGAGACGTCCATACGTGCAAACGCATTCATGGCATCGCGCAACATGTGCGACACATGACTGCCAAGGTTCTTGAGTTCGCGATATGAATCCGCCGGCCGGTCCATGCCCGCGAGCTTGGATGCGAGAAAGCCGATCTTCTCGGCCTCGTCGCCGATCCGCTCGAGATCCGTAATGGTCTTGATGATCGCGACGATCAGTCTCAGGTCTCCCGCCGCCGGGGCCCGGGTCGCGAGAATGCGGCTGCATTCCTCGTCGATGTCGACTTCGAGGTTATTGACCTTGTAGTCGTCGTTGGCGACCTTGAGGCCGAGCTCACTGTCGCCACTGACAATCGCCGCAATCGCTTTGGAGAGCTGGGTCTCAACCAGGCCACCCATGCTCAGGACGCTATTGCGAAGGTCCTCGATGTCCTTGTTGAACCGCCGCGAGATGTGGTCAGTGAAATTGGAAGCTTCCATGAGATATCAACAAATGCCCGAGCGTGCTCTATGTCACTGTAAATTGAACGTTACGTCAAGGACCTGGCCAAGACAATGGCAATGCCTTACTTCCATTTCCATTGCGCGTCGAGCATCAGACGATTGTAGTCGCGCTTGTCGCCCGAGCTCACGCCGGTCTCATTGATGAAGTACTGCGCGCCGATCGTCCAGTTCTTGCTCATGCCGTAGTCGATCTTGAAGAAATGGCCGTTGTTGTCGGTACCGCCGCCGGCAAAATCGGAGTCCGTCAGCAGACCCAGGGTGGCATCCGCTTCCTTGTCGGCGTACAGGTAGGAAAACTGCCACTGGCCCCTGTTCTTGACCTGGCCCAGGCGAGTACCGAGCGTCCATCCCGTATCCTTCTCCGCGGCGTCACCGTTGTTCACGAAGTCGGCAAATACCACGGCCGGCCATCCACCCACTTCGAAAGCGGCTTCGGCAAAAACCTGGGTGAGCAGGTAGTCATACAGATACACACAGACTTCGCCGGCGTCGGTCCCGCAGGGCTGACCGTCAGCCTGAACGGCCGTGTTGCCGAAGAATTCGCCCGGATCCGTGGGATCACCGAACGTCGTACTGTCGCCCTGGATTGGTATCGAGTAGTAAGCCACTCCGCCCGTCAGCCTGGCGCCGGCAAACTCGCCCGTCGCGCCGAACTGCGCGCCCCAGCTGAATGAATCGTTACCTCTGCTGCTGTCGCTCTCGAGGAACGTGCCGAGGGCGTTCACGAAGAACCAGTCGCGTTTGAAGCGAATCGCGATGCCTTCCGGTGTCCAGTCGCCGTCCCACATCAACCCCTGCTTGCCCACGCGGTACAGCGGGTTCTTGAACTTGCCGCCCACGAGGTGCAGGTCATCGATGACCTCCCAGTCCGCGTAAGCCAGATTCAGTGACACGTCTTTCGAAGAACCGCCCGCACCCAGCGTCTGGTTGGTCGAGACGGGATCGTCCCCACCTGTCGCAAGCCCGAATCCTACTTCGATGTCGTCGGACACGTCGGCTTTAACATTCACTCGCGCACGAATCCGGTTGCGCCGGCGCGTATCACTGCCTTCGGGATCGATCCTCTCGTAACGGTAGCGAAAATCGCCGTCGAGGCGGATCCGGTCCGACCAGCTGTCCTGCGCTGCCGGTGCTCCTGCCGACGCAACCTCCGCGACACTGCTCTGTACGTCGGCGATCGCCGTTGCCGATTCACTTTGTGCACGCCGAAGTTCCTCATTCTCGGCGGCAAGTTCCTCGAGGCGTTGCGACACCGCTGCGAGTTGCTTGCGGAGTTCCTCGATCTCCGCGTCGCTGACGGCGCCAAAAGAGGCGGTGGAGACCAGCAGGCCGATGGCCAGGGTCGGAAACAGTAATTTCTTCATTTGCTACTCCAGGCAAGGTCCTGTGCGACGTGCGAAACGGTCAGGCTTCGTCGTCCAACAATCCGGCAGCACGTGGCGCTAATTCCACACCTCTGCTGGACCGGAATTCTGACGCGGATTCTTTACAGAATTGTTACGAAATTATTATCTTCTGAGAGCACGCCAGGCGCCATGCGCGCCTGTGAAACAGGGATTTCGGGCACACAGACCCATTTGAACTCATAAGCAGTGCTTCGCGGGTATTTCGTCGCGTGGCGGAGCCCGCCGCGTCAGCCGCGTTTGCCGCCACTGAGAATCGGCACGGGCGGCTCGAGCACGACACGCTCGGCCGGGAAGCGGCAGCAAAACTCACTGCCCTTGCCGAGATCACTCGTTATCCGAAGCTCCGCATCGTGACGGTTGAGAGTGTGCTTGACGATCGCGAGGCCCAGTCCGACACCGCCGTCTTCACGGGCGCGCCCGCGATGCACGCGGTAGAAGCGTTCCGTAAGCCGTGGAACCTGGTCGGGCGGAATACCCTCTCCGGTATCCGTCACGCTGATTTCGGCGCCACCATTGGCGACGCGCCAGGCGAGCGTGATGCGTCCGTCGGCCGGCGTATGGCGAACGGCATTCGACAACAGGTTGGAAATCAGCGACTCGACTTCGTTGCCCGCCGCCAATAGCTGGGCGGAGGACTCCGTCACGACCTCGATCTCGGCGACGTCATCCTGGCCCAGGTAGGATTTCCTTGCCGCGGCGAGCAGTCCGCTGACGTCGACCACTTCATCCTTGCTTGCCTGTCCGGCGCTTTCGAGCCGTGAAAGCTCCAGCAGTTCGGCCACAACCGTATTCATACGCCGAGCCTGCTGCTGCATCTGGCGAACCGGTTGCCCCCAGTCCTTTTCGAGATTTACGTCTTCGGACAGACTGTCCAGGTAACCGCTTATCACCGTCAACGGCGAACGAAGTTCATGCGAGGCGTTAGCGACGAAGTCGCGGCGCATCTTGGTCAGCCGGATCTGCTCCGTGATGTCCCTGAGAATCAGAAGCTTCTGGTTTGCACCGTACGGTACCACCCTGCAGTTCAGCCAACCCTCCTCCTTTACCGGCGACGGGATCTCGATTTCCTGCGCGAATGCGTTCGAACGTAACAGCTCCGTCAGTTTCGGGTCGCGCAGGATATTGTCCACCCGCTGCCCCCGGTCCTTTTTGCGTTTAAGGCCACCAAGGCGCTTTGCCGCCTTGTTGCACATGATGATCTGGTTGTCCTCGTCGAGGATGACCGCTCCGTCAGGCATCGCGTCGGTGGAGCGGCGGATCTCCTTCAGCAGGCGCCGGTACTCGCGCTTCGCGCGGAGCGCGCGCTCGTGTTCGTAGTTGTAGCGCGAAAACATCTGCTGCCAGATGCCCTCGCCGTAGCGGAATTGCTCGAAATCGCGAGTCTGCACGGCCTTGTTGAAACTCAGCAGTTGCCGGGTCTGCCACAGGAGAATCACCAGTGCGGCGACCAGCAGACCCCAGGCGGCATGCCCGTATACCCAGCCGATAAGGCCACCGGCCACAAGGATGCCGACGACGCCCAGGATTAATCTTCGGGAAGATCCAGGCATAAACAACTCAGGAATCGCGCGCCGAGAAACGATAGCCGGCGCCGCGAACCGTCTGGATGTAGGCATCAGCACCGTGCTCCGCAAGCGCCTTGCGCAGCCGCCTTATGTGCACGTCCACGGTGCGCTCTTCAACGTAAACGTTGGCGCCCCACACGCGATCGAGCAGCTGGGCGCGGCTGTAGACGCGGTCCGGATGCGTCATCAGGAACCGCAGCAAGCGATATTCGGTGGGACCCAGGCCGACTTCTGTGCCGCCCGCAACCACGCGGTGACCTGCCGCATCCAGTTCGAGTACGCCAGCGTGCAAAACCTCATCATGCACCGACTGCGAGCGGCGAAGCACGGCCTGGATTCGAGCAATCAGCTCCCGTGGCGCAAAGGGTTTCGTGACGTAGTCGTCCGCGCCTCCTTCGAGGCCTGCAACCTTGTCGTATTCGTCGGCACGCGCGGTGAGCATGATAATGCCCAGATCCTCATTGCCTTGCTCGCGCTTCAGCGTGCGCATCAGTTCGAGCCCGCTCATGTCCGGCAGCATCCAGTCGATCAGGGCCAGGTCGGGACGCTCGTCAGCCAGCAAACGCCTCGCGCTGCGACAATCGCCGGCTTCGACGGTCTCGAACCCGGCCCTGACGAGGTGGAACGCGATCATCTCCCGAATCGGCGCCTCATCTTCCACAATCAGAATCTTTCCAGCTGCCATCGAGTATTTCCGCTCTACGCAAGGATCGGGGCGGCAAGCGCCCATTCGGGCCGAATTACAGCAGCACTATATTACAGAACTGTTACGAATCACGCGGTCGGGCAGGCTGTGCGACCGTCTGGCGAAGGTAGGCGGGGACCACGTCCTGCGGGTCGATTGCGGCACCGGACGCGGCGAGCGCAGCGCCGGTTGCCAGCAGGTATCGCGCGGAGGGATGGCTGTACGAACTGAGCGCCGCGAGCAGCCCCCTGTTGGCTTCGAGGAGCCGCGGATAGCGCCGCCAGCCGAAGCCGGCCGCCGTGAAGCGGCCGGGCTCGAGTTCGAGTTCGCTCATCACGGACTGGTCGTGCAGGCGCTCTGCACCGAGCAACTCCGGCACGCCCCCGCTGCCGGCCGCATACAGCCCGAGATAGACCTCGTCCATGTGCGCATCCTGGCAGACGGCGACGGCCATGGCGCCCTCGGTCTCCACGACCTGGGCGGCAACCGCCAGCATCGAGGATACCGGCACGATCCGAATACCGGCACCGTGAGCCAGTCCCTGCGCAACGGAGGTCGCAATACGCATGCCGATGAATGAGCCCGGACCGTTGCCGAGGACGACGGCGTCGAGATCGGCGGTCGATATGCCGCCCTCCCGCAGTACTTCGGTGATCATCGGCACGAGCAGGCGCGTATGCTCCCGTGCCTGCTCCTCGTGACGGCTGATCACCACGTCATCGAGTTGCAGCGCCACCGAACAGGCCAGCGACGAGGTATCGAGCGCCAGCAGCTTCATGCGACGGCTCCCGATCGTTCGTGCCGCTCGAAAAACTCTTCGACGTCCCTGATGTCGGCCGTCGTGCCCATGGGCTCGAGGATATCGAGAAACCTCCCGCCGTAACTGCGCGATGTGATGCGCGGGTCGCACAGCACGATGACGCCGTAATCGTTTTCATCGCGCAGCAACCGGCCCGCGCCCTGCTTCATCGCCAGCGCCGCCTGGGGCAGCTGGTGTTGGGCGAAGCCGTTGCCGCCTTCGCGGCGGATGAATTCCAGGCGCGCCATCATCAGGGGATCCGCCGGGGATGCGAACGGCAACTTGTCGATTGCGACAACGGTCAGCGCCGTGCCGCGAACGTCGACGCCCTCCCAGAAGCTTCCCGTCCCCAGCAATACGGCGTTGCCCGTGTCGCGGAATCGCCGCAGCAGGTCGTCGCGCGGCGCCGCACCCTGCACGAGCAACTTGCGGCCACCCAGCCGCTTCCTGTGCGATCGCAGCCACTTCTTTGCGGCGTTGAGTGCGCGATGACTCGTGAAAAGACAGAACACCCCTCCGCGGGTGAGCTCCAGCAACGGCGTCACTGCCTCCATGACCGATTCCGTGTGGCTCGGGTCGGATGGCTGCGGCAGGCCGGGCGGCAGATAGACGAGTCCGTTGTCGGCGAGCGCGTAAGGACTCGGAAACGTCAGCTCCGTTACGGCACCGAGCCCCATTCTCGACGTGAAATGCGAAAAATCCTCGCCGACGGCCAGCGTTGCCGACGTGAAGATCCAGGCCTGGTGGGCGGCGTTGATGAGCCCCGACAGCGTCGAGGAGACGTCCAGCGGCGTCAGGTTGATGCGGATGCTGCGCGGGTTGACCTCCAACCAGCGCAGTCCGTCCCAGCTGTCCTCGCTCGCAAGCAGGGCGAGCCGCTCGCCGAGGCCGAGCAGCTGTTCGTGCAGCTTGGCAATGTCGGCCGAGCCATCGCTGAGCGATTCGAGCCCATGCGCCACGTCGCCGAGAGCGGCGGAGAGCCCGTCGAAGGCCCCGCGCATGTCGGGCATGAGTTCCTCCAGTTGATGCCTGCCCTCTTGCCCGGGCGCTGCGAGGCGCAGCGTCTTGGTGGCAATATCCAGCCGGTCCAGGCGCCGCTGCAATTCCGGCTCCCCGAACGACAGGGTCGCCGCCCGCACTTCGTCCACGACGCGCTGCAGTTCGCGACTGCCGATGGCAACGCCGAAGAACTGCACAGCCAGGTCGGGGATCTGGTGGGCCTCGTCGAGGATCACCGCCTCCGCATCCGGCAGGAACTCGACAAAGCCGCTCTCCTTCATCGCGAGATCGGCGAGCAACAGATGATGGTTGACGACGACGAGGTCCGCCTCCTGGGCCCGGCGCCTGGCCTTCACGACGTGACATTCCGAGTACTGGGGACAGTGCTGACCGAGGCAGTTGTCGCTCGTCGAGGTCACCAGCGGCCAGATCGGCGAATCCTCCGCGACGCCCGCCAGCTCGGCACGGTCGCCGCTGTCCGTGTGGTGGCGCCACTCGCGAACCTCGGTGTAATCGCCGATCAGGGACGGCGCAATATCGTCGAGCTGGTCGAGCCGATGCAGGCACAGATAGTTGGCCCGCCCTTTCAGCAGCGCCGTGCTTACGGGCCGGCCGACGGCTTTGCCGATCAGCGGCAGATCACGGTGATAGAGCTGGTCCTGCAGTGCCTTGGTCCCGGTGCTGATGATGGTCTTGCGACCGCTCATAAGCGCGGGCAGCAGGTAGGCGAAGGTCTTGCCCGTGCCTGTGCCCGCCTCGATCACGAGCTTGTCGGACGTGGCGATCGCATCCGCCACGGCCTCGGCCATCCACGACTGGCCGGCGCGAGGCTGGAAGCCCGGCAGCAGCGCCTTCAGGGGGCTATCCTCGCCGAAAAATTCAGACAGGCTGGTCACGGTCGACAGGGTACACGCATCCGCCCCGCATTGGGTATCGCATTAGCGGCTGCGAAACACGGGTTCGGGCCCCGCGGAACTTCGGAAATCACGGGCTGCAATCGTATTCATACCCGGTATAATTTCGCCCCCTCAGTCCCCGACTCCCGGCGCGAATACCATGACAACAAAGCTTCCGGCCCTCAAGGAATGGGTCGACCAGGTCGCAGAACTCACGCAGCCAGAATCGATCCACTGGTGCAGCGGCGATGCCGCCGAGTATCACCACCTCATCGGCCAGATGATCGACGACGGCACCCTGTCCGAGCTGAACGATGACGGCTATCCCAACTGCTACCTGCACCTCTCGGATCCCAACGACGTCGCCCGCGTGGAACACCTGACGTTCGTCTGCACGCCGCAGCAGGAGGACGCCGGCCCCAACAACAACTGGATGAGTCCGGACGAGGCGCACGTCAAGATGGATGCGCTGTTCGACGGTGCCATGCGCGGCCGCACGATGTACGTCATTCCTTATTGTATGGGCCCGATCGACTCGCCCTACTCCCGCTGCGGCGTGGAGATAACCGACAGCCCGTACGTGGTGATCAACATGCGCATAATGACCCGGATGGGGAACGCGGCGCTCGAGAGGATCGAACGCGAGGGTTCCTTCGTGAAGGGGCTGCACTCGACCGGGGAACTGGATCCCGAGCGGCGATTCATCGTGCACTTCCCGGAAGAACTTTCCATCCAGAGCTACGGCTCCGGCTACGGCGGCAACGCGTTGCTCGGCAAGAAGTGCCATGCGCTCCGGATCGCCAGCCACCAGGCGCGCACCGAGGGCTGGCTCGCCGAGCATATGCTGCTCATGGGCGTCGAGAGTCCCGACGGCGAGACCCACTACATCGCCTGCGCCTTCCCGTCGGCATGCGGCAAGACCAATCTCGCGATGCTGATACCGCCGCACTCGCTGCCCGGCTGGAAGGTCTGGACGCTGGGTGACGATATCGCCTGGCTGCACCTCGACGAGGATGGTGTCCTGCGCGCCATCAACCCGGAATCCGGCTACTTCGGCGTCGTGCCCGGTACCAACGAAAAGACCAACAAGAATGCGTTCGACATGGTCCACCACAACACGATCTTCACGAACGTGGGGCGCACGGCGGACAACAAGCCCTGGTGGGAAGGAAAGAACGTCGGTGAACCGGCGTACGACTGGCAAGGTCGGAAATACGAATCGGCGAACGGCCCTGCGGCGCATCCGAACTCGCGATTTACGGTCGCAGCAACCAACAACCCGAGTTATTCGAAACTCATGGACGCGCCCGAGGGCGTGCCCATTTCGGCGATCGTCTTCGGCGGACGGCGCAAGGAACTCGCGCCGCTGGTGTACGAAGCCAAGAACTGGCAGCACGGCGTCTTCGTCGGCGCCAGCGTCGCCTCGGAGACCACGGCGGCGATGGTCGGCGAAGTCGGCGTCGTGCGGCGGGACCCGATGGCCATGAAACCGTTCTGCGGCTACAACTTCGCCGACTACTGGTCGCACTGGCTATCGTTCCCCGAGCGCACGGACAAGCTGCCGACGATCTTCCACGTCAACTGGTTCCGCCAGGACGCGGACGGCAAGTTCATGTGGCCGGGCTTCGGCGAGAACCTGCGCGTGCTGCGCTGGATCATCGATCGCTGCGAAGGGCGCATCGACGCCCGCGAGACGCCGATCGGTTTCCTCCCCAATGCCGAGGACATCGACACGTCGGAACTCGACATCGACGATACGACGATGCGCAAGCTGACGACGATCAACCCCGTGACCTGGGCCGAGGAAATGCAGTCCATCGGCGAATACTTCGAGACCTTCGGCGATCGCACGCCAAGAGCCTTGCTCGAGGAGCAGCAGCGCATCAAGGCGGAACTCGACGCCGTCGACTGGCCGCGCTAGGCGCGGAATCGCGGCTGTGGGAGCGCTTCTCGAAGCGCGATTCAGATTGATGCAGGTCGCGGTTCGAGAACCGCTCCTACGATTTGGCTTGCCTGTAGGAGCGCGCCTGGGCGCGCGAACCGCGGCTAGTCGAGTGCCTTGAAGTGGATCGCCAGGCTTCCACCGGGCTCTTCAGCCCGGCCCAGGCCGATCGTGCCTTCATCCTTCAGTTCGGTGGAGTCGCGTCGAATGAAGGTCTCCTCGCCCTGCACATTCTGCAGAAATGTGCCGTTGGTGCTCTGGTCGACCAGAATGAACTTGCCGCGACGAAGTTCCACCTTGGCGTGAATCCGTGAGATGAGGTTGCCCTTCACCACGAGGTCGTTATCGTCGGCGCGGCCGATATTGACGCTTTTGCGCTTGTCGCTGACCTCGACGGTCTGATCGCGGAAACTCAGCACCATGTTCGATGCATTCCGCTCACGATTCTCCCACTCGATGGTGGGAAGCATGCTCGTTGCTTCTTCGGGATTCCAGAGCAACTCGTAGAGCGCGACCTCGTCCATCTTGCCGCGCACGGTCGCGACATCGATCTGCCGCGTTTGCTCCCGCAGTTTTGGGCTCATCCTCTCGACCGTCTCACCCGAAATGACGATCTGCCGCGACTTCGCCTGCGACGTCATGCGATTGGCCGTATGCACGGCTGCCCCGAAAATGTCGTTCTGCTCCTGCACGACCGGCCCGAAATGGCAGCCGACCCGAATCGAGACAGGAATACGACCGGTCTGGCGGCTCTCCGACGAGATTCGCGACTGCATCATGACCGCTGCGCCCATGGCATCGTCAACGGTCGCAAAGGTCGACATGACCTCGTCGCCGATGGTCTTGATCACCGTACCGTTATAGTTGTGAGTCGCGTCCTTCATGACGTCGAGGCAAAGCGCAACGGTCTCGCTGGCCTTGGTATCGCCAAACTTGTCGTACAGCTGCGTGCTGCCGACCACATCAGCGAAGAGGATTGCGACTTCCAGATCCTGTGCCATATCAGACTTTAAAGCGGTTTATGCCTGTTACCGTCAACTGCCTAATATACAAATTATTTTTCGGCAACGATATAAGCGATCCACGCAAGATCGGCCTCACCCCTGTCCTCCGGAGTGAACTCGCCGTTACCCTCACCGTCTTCGTCTTCCCCTTCCCAATAGACGGTCGCCCTGGCAAATCCCGCCTCGAGCAGCATGTCCCGAAGTTCCGGCGCCGTGTAGAGCCGCCACGAATAGCTGAACGCCCGCTTGATCTTCGATCCATCCGGGAATTTGAAGTGGATGAAACACTTCATGTGATTTGTCACCGGATGAAACTCGGCCTGCTCCCAGATGTACGTAAATCCGTCCATCTTGGTCTTTTCCTTGGTCTCTTCGAACGACTCCGGACCGCCGAACATGTCCATGAAGAGTATGCCGTCATCCTTGAGAGCGTTGCGACAGAGGCGCATGTAGTGGACCATCGTCTCGCGCTCTTCGAAAATCCAGTAGCTGAAATTGAATGCCGCCAGCGCATCGACCTTCGGCGTTTCCACCTCCAGCACATTGGATTCGATCAGGCTTACGCGCGCCTGGTCCTCGCTCGGCAATCGCCCTACCCTGTTTTTCCGGCCCCACTCGAGCACGGATGGATCAATGTCGACGCCGATGGCCTGGTAGTCAATGCCCTGCCGTACCCATTCACAGCAGGCACTCGCCGTGCCGCAAAAATCCTCCCGAAACAGGTAAGCGGTACGGCCCCTCAATTGTCGGAAAGTCGTCTGCATGAACTCGACTTCATTCTCGACGTTCTGCACCGACTCTTCATAGAGTTCGTGAATGTCGGCCTGTTCGGCCATCGTGGGTCGATTCTTCTTGGGCTTGACGCTCATCGGGAATAGTACGCTCGCAGCTTGAAAAGGTTGGTCATTGTAACGGACTTACGCGGCGACCGGCATCTTATCGAGTGCGTCGATCAACACCTCGGGCCCTGCATCGTCCCTGAATGAATTCTCGCTGATATACCGACGCCACGCGCGTGCGCCGGGTTGCCCGGCGAACAGGCCGAGCATATGCCGTGTGATCCGGCCGAGTCTTTCGCCACGCGCCAGTTCCTTCTCTATGTACGGAATCATCTCAACGACGACGCTGTGGCGATCGGGCGCACTCCAGCCAGGATTGAAATGTCGCTCGAGGCGCGCAAGGAAATACGGATCGTGGTAGGCCTGTCGACCGATCATCACGCCGTCCACATGCTCGAGCACCTCGTCTACCTGCTCCACCGACTTTATGCCGCCGTTCAGAACGATCTCGAGTTCCGGCAGATCCCGCTTGAGCTGAAAGACCCGCTCGTAAATCAGAGGCGGCACGGAACGATTTTCTTTCGGGCTCAGGCCTTCGAGAATCGCAATCCTCGCGTGGACGATGAACTTGCGACAGCCGGCCTCGCGCTGGGTATCGACGAATCGCCTCAGAAACCCGTAACTGTCTTCGTCGTCGATACCGATTCGTGTTTTGACCGTAACGGGGACGTCGCATTCGGATTGCATGGCCTGCAGGCATTCGGCGACGACCTCCGGGCGAGCCATGAGACAGGCGCCGAACTGTCCGCTCTGCACCCTGTCGCTGGGGCAACCCACATTGATGTTGATTTCGTCGTAGCCGAATTTGGCGCCGCGGCGCGCGGCTTCGGCCATCATCCCGGGGTCGCTGCCGCCGAGCTGCAGCGCGACCGGGTGTTCCGAAGGATCGAATTCGAGCAGCGCCGCGTAATCGCCATGGTGAATCGCCGCCGCCGTCACCATCTCCGTGTAAAGCTGCGCCCCCGGACTCAGCAGCCGCAGGAAGTAACGGCAGTGCCGGTCCGTCCAGTCCATCATCGGCGCCACGAGGACCGGCACCCGCTTCTCGGATTCAGGCACGCTTCATTCCCCCATTCATTGTGCATCCACCTATATAATCCAAACATAATGAAACCGAAATCGAAACCGGCGGTAAGCGACCGTGTTTGACACCGCAGAGCTCGGACAGAGCATTCCCAAGGCCGAATTCAAGAAGCGTGAGCTCGAGCTTCGAGCCAGCCTGCTGAAACTCCAATACCAGGCGCTGGAAATGGCGCGGTTCCCGATCATCATCGATTTTGCCGGCGTCGATGGTGCCGGCAAGGGCACCACGATGAACATGCTGGACAAGTGGATGGACCCTCGCTGGATACGCGCCATCGGCTACCAGCGGCCGTCCGATGAGGAAAAGGCGAGACCGAGATTCTGGCGTTACTGGCGGGACATTCCGCCGAAAGGCCGGATGGGCGTATACCTGAGCGGGCGCTATTCGGCGCCGTTGCTGCAGCGTGTATACGGTGAAATCGACGATGCGGAATTCGACGATCGGCTCGCCGAAATCATCCGTTTCGAAAATACGCTGGCGGACGACGGTGCACTGATATTGAAATTCTGGATGCACCTGAGCCGGGACGCACAAAAAGATCGTCTCGAGTCCCTCTCCGCCGACCCGATGCTGAGCTACCAGGTCAAGGACAAGGACTGGCAGAACCACGAGCATTATGACGAATTCATTGCGGCCGCCGAGAAGATCATTACACGCACCAACCGCGCGGCAGCACCGTGGACGATCGTGGAAGGGGTTGACTCCTATTACCGGCATATTCGCGTCGGCGAGACGATCAGGGCAGAACTGGAGCGGCACCTGGCAATTCACGAAAACTCGCCGGCGGAGGCGATCCCCGCGCCAGCAGAGCCGCACAAACCGCAGGCCGAGCACCGGCTGAGGCCGCTGACGATCTTCGACAACCTCGATTTGTCCGTCCGGCTCACGGATATCAAATACGCGAAGAAGAAAAAGAAACTCCAGGCGAAACTCGGTGAACTTGGCCGCAAAGCCCACGAACAGGGCCAGTCGACCGTGCTGGTTTTCGAAGGACCGGACGCGGCCGGCAAGGGTGGTGCCATCCGGCGAACCGTCTGGAGCCTCGATGCACGGGCGTATCGGATTTACCAGTTTGCCGCGCCGACCGACATCGAGCGCGCACACCACTACCTCTGGCGATTCTGGTCCAAGCTCCCGAAAGCCGGCAACGTATCCATCTTCGACCGAAGCTGGTACGGCAGAGTCCTCGTCGAACGCACCGAGGGTTTTGCCACCGAAGACGAGTGGCGCCGGGCGTTCGGCGAGATCAACGACTTCGAGAGCCAGATCGTCGACCGGGGCATCCTGTTGCTCAAGTTCTGGCTACACATCTCGAATGACGAACAGCTGAAGCGCTTCGAGGAACGAGCGGAGTCACCCTACAAACACTGGAAGCTCACGGACGAGGACTGGCGCAACCGCGAGCAGTGGGAGCATTACGAGATCGCCGCCCACGACATGGTGCAGTTCACCAGCACCCGGGCGGCGCCGTGGATCCTCGTCGAGGGCGACAGCAAGCACTACGCACGGCTGAAGATATTGCAGACGATCTGCGACGCGCTCGAGGAGCGCGTGAGCTAGTCATACCAGCGCTTGACGGATCCTGCGTATTTCGCGATAGCGTGACGGGATATCATTCCGCTCCGCGGCCGCGCGCAGATCGGCCAGCTTGCGCAGGGACTTCAGCAGCACCGGCAATGGCGGGCCGCTTGCGGTCAGCCCATCGCGATCCTCCACCCCCGCGCCGACGGCCGGCGTTTCGATGAACTTCTGCACGAGCTTTTCGTGGTGTTGTATGGCGCTCGCTCCGTGAGCATCGCAGACTTCCAGAAACATGGCTGCATTCTTACGGAACCAGGGCGAGTCTCCGCTGGCTTCCAGGCCCGCGAGGAAACTGTCGAGCAGGCTCTTGCGCCGCATGCAGTCACGCAGGACGAGCTGGTCCTCGGGCCTCATGAACAGGAACTTGTCGACCAGCAGCTGCGAATAATATGGGTCGTCCGCACGGCACAGACCGAGCAGCAGATCGATCACGTTGATGCCGGCGAAATCCCCGGCATTCGCGCCGCGATATTCGTGCAGGCCGACCTTGTGTGGTTTGTAGTAAGGCCGCACGCAATAAAAAAACCGGTCGACATCGAGCTTCTCGAAGAGTTCGTCGTTGAAGCGCGCGACGTCTGCCAGCGCATCCCGCGCCGCGACGAGCAGATCGAAGGTCACGGAGTGTGATACGCCGAGCGGCAAGGTATGCAGCAGCGCTTCCGCCGCGCGGATATAGGCAAAGACGGCGCGCGTGTTGTAGTTGATGAATATGCGCTCGTCGTCGAGGTACGTGAAGCTCTTGTACACTCCCTCCTCCGCACGATTGTGGGTTTCGAGGTGCGCCGACGAAAACCGCGGAATCATTCCGAGCGTGGCGCCGAGCTGCATCGCCAACGCCGAGGCCTCCACGAGCGGTGACTTGCGCTCGTTTGCCGGGTTGGTCAGCTCGTGCCGGCGGCAGGCCGCCATGTAGAAGCCCACGTTTCCGAGCAGATCGAATTGACTGTCGAAACCCTCGTCCGTGTTGCCCTCTTCGAGCAGCGCGCCGATGTGCGTTCGTCCCTCTTCCAGCAGGCGAGCTTTGATGTCATCGCCCAGACCATCGACGTTGTTGCGGTCGTCCTGCGCGAAATACAGCTGCTCGAGCGCTGTATTCATCTGCTTGAAATCGTTGCGAATCCAGTAATCGAATGCCTCGGTGTTGCTCGTCATCGTTCGTTTTCCATAAGCGCAGTGGTGGCCGCGGTCGGATCCGGCATTCTAACAATGGCAGTATGGAGTGCATTCCTTTATTTTGGTCGCCACTTCATGGGCAAGAGCTGACGAACAGCGTTATTCAGGCAATCACGATGTATCGGGAACAGTTTGCACTGGGGGAAGGCATCTACCTCCTGAACCACTCCGTGGGCCGCCCGCCCGTAACGGCGCAGGCCGCCGCAGGGGTCGGATTCTTCGGGCCGTGGGAGTCGGGTGCGATCGAGCCGTGGGAAGCCTGGTTCGCCGAAGTCGACCGTTTCCGTGCGGCAGTCGGCACCTTGCTCAGTAGCGACCCGGACAATGTCTGCCCTCAGGCCAATCTGTCGAGCGCCCTGACCAAGATCGTGCACGCTTTGCCCCGGCGCATCGGTCGCGACACGATCGTCTATACCGAAGCGGATTTTCCGTCGATGGGCTTCGTGCTGGCGATGGCCGGCAGGGCGGGCTTCCGGCTCCGCTGCATTGCCGACACGGCCGACTTCGCCGGGCTCGACTGCTGGGACTCCGTGCTGGACGAGGACTGCTGCCTGGCATTGGTCACGCACGTTCATTCCAACACCAGCCGCCAGGTGCCGGTCCGCGACATCTGCGAACTCGCCCGGGGACGCGACGTGATAACCGTCGTGGATGTCGCACAGTCGGCCGGCATAGTGCCCATCGACGTCGCCGCCTGGGACGCCGACTTCATCGTCGGTTCCTGCGTCAAGTTTCTCTGCGGCGGCCCGGGCGCGGGCTTTCTGTGGGTGAATGATCGCGTGCTTGGCGAATGCAGACCGCTAGACGTGGGCTGGTTCTCGCATGCGGATCCGTTCGAATTCGACATTCATCAGTTCCGTTATGCAGACAGCGCGCTTCGGTTCTGGGGCGGCACGCCGGCCATCCTGCCGTACACCGTCGCGGCGAACAGCCTCGAGACACTGATCGAGATCGGGATCGGGCGCGTCCGGGCACATAGCCTGGAACTCACGCAGACCATCATCAACAGCGTATCGCGAAAAAACCTGTACACGCCCGCCCGCCCGGCCCGCCGCGGCGGCACCGTGGTGCTGGACTTCGGCGAGCGGCAGCCGGAGGCTGCCGACGCCTTGACGAAAGCCGGCGTGCATTTCGACGTCCGGCGCACCGGCATGCGGCTGTCCCCGCACATCTATACGTCCAAAGAAGAGATCGAAACGGTGGTTTCCGTCCTCGCTCCCTTCGCCCGCGCGAACGTATAATGGGCGCCTGCAGCAAGGAGCAATCATGAGTACCGCAGCAAAGGCAGAGAGCCCGACGAGCAAGACCAACCCCAGAGCCTCCTGGGCGTCGTTCAACTGGGAAGATCCGTTCCGTCTCGAGCAGCAGCTGACCGACGACGAGCGCCTGGTCATGGATACCGCGAGGCAGTATGCGCAGGCGCAGTTGGCGCCGCGGGCGCAGGCCGCCTATCGCGAGGAAAAGACCGATCCGGCGATTTTCCGGGAGATGGGCGAGCTGGGACTGCTCGGGCCGACGATCGAGGGCTACGGCTGCTCGGGGCTGGGCTACGTCAGCTACGGCCTGATTGCGCGGGAAATCGAGCGAGTCGACTCGGGCTACCGCTCGATGATGAGCGTGCAGTCGAGTCTCGTGATGTACCCGATCTACGCGTACGGCAGCGAGGCGCAGCGCGAGAAGTACCTGCCCGGGCTCGCGACGGGCGAACTCATCGGCTGCTTCGGCCTCACGGAGCCCGATTACGGCTCGGACCCGGGTGGCATGAAGTCACGCGCCCGGAAGGTCGATGGCGGCTACGAACTGAGCGGCACCAAGATGTGGATATCCAACTCGCCGATCGCGGACGTCTTCATCGTGTGGGCGAAGAACGAGGAAGGCCGAGTTCGCGGATTCATACTCGACAAGGGCATGAAAGGACTCAGCGCGCCGAAGATCGAAGGCAAGCTCTCGCTGCGCACGTCGATTACCGGTGAAATCGTCATGGACGGCGTATTCGTGCCGGAGGGGAACGTGCTGCCCGATGCAGACGGGCTGAAGGGGCCCATGGGCTGCCTCAACAACGCCCGCTACGGCATCGCCTGGGGCGCGCTCGGCGCGGCCGAGGCCTGCTGGCACGCGGCGCGTGAGTACGTGCTGGACCGCAAGCAATTCGACCGGCCGCTCGCGGCGAACCAGCTCATCCAGAAGAAGCTCGCCGACATGCAGACGGAAATCGGCCTCGGTCTGCAGGGCTGCCTGCAGGCGGGCCGACTGAAGGACGATAATCAGCTCGCGCCGGAGCTGATCTCTCTGCTGAAGCGCAATTCCTGCGGCAAGGCGCTCGAGATTGCGCGCGCCGCACGTGACATGCACGGCGGCAACGGCATCTCGGACGAATACATCGTGTTCCGCCACATGGCGAACCTCGAATCGGTGAATACCTACGAGGGTACGCACGACATACACGCCCTGATCCTGGGCCGGGCGCAGACCGGGATACAGGCGTTCTCGGGCTAAAACCATCGCGCGCCGAGCCGCGCTCCTACAGCAAAACAGCACTGTAGGAGCGCTTCGCGAAGCGCGACCCGCTTATAACGTCGCCGCGATCGTCGCCGCGATTACACCGTAGCCGAGCCGGTTGGCGTGGATGTTGGGCCCGACGGGTGACGGCGTGCACATCCACGTGTAGATGCAGATATTGAATACGTTCTGCGGCAGTCCCGTGGCGGCATTGGTACCGAAATTGTTCGAATCGAAAGCCACCGATATATCGGCCACCGGCATGCCGAATGCAGCGTAGACCCCGCCCAGTACATCGTAGTTGAGAATGTTCGCCAGGTCCCTGGACTGGTATGCCAGCATCTGCCCTGACGGCCCCGTGAACCAGAAGGCCAGGAAGGTGTTGTAGTAGTTCATGGCAACGAACTTCGTGTCGGGGTGTGCCGCCTGCGTGAGCGCCGCCATTATCGTGATCAGGTTGTTCGACAGCTCATTGAATGCATTGAACAGGCAGGCGACGTCCGTGTTGCCCGTCACCACGTCGATGCAATTTGCAGACAGGACGTCATTGACGCCCATATCGATGGTCACGATCGCGACCTTGTTCTTGTGTGCGTGCAGGAATTCGACGGCTTGCGCGAGCTGCGATCCTTCCTCGTAGTCGCACCTGCCGCCGCCGATCATGCTGACGGTCGTCTCGCCGGGACAGCCGAGCTTCGTGAGTTTCAGCTTGCGATAGTCGCGCGCAACGATGTCGTGCAGCTGATCCGCGTAGCCTTCGTCCGTAAGCCGGTTGGCGCCATCCGCGCCAGGCTGGATGCCGACGGCGAGGGAGGTACCGAGCGACAGGTAGTGCCGTACACCGTTGTCGTGGTCGTCGGCCGCCGCAAGATTTGCGAGCGCCAGCGGTAAGAGGCAAAGCACTCGTGCCAGGTGTCCAGTAGTCATAATCTCTCTCCTCAATACAGATGTCGTTACTGCCGGCAGCCCCCTGCCGGTGATCACAGGATGTGACGACAGGCGATCGGGCACCTGAGGGAGGCCGAATTATTCACTGATGAATTGTTGATTTCGGAGGACGGCGGAGCCGGGGATTGAGTTAGTCTTCTCACATGTGTGACACCTTCGTCGTCGTAGGACCGGATCGGGTGCTGTTCGGCAAGAACAGCGACCGCGACCCGAACGAAGCCCAGGTACTGAGCTGGGTGCCGGCCGGAACGCATGCGGAGGGTTCAGCGCTGCGCTGCACCTGGATCGACATCCCGCAGGTTGCGCGGACTCATGCCGCGCTTCTTGGCAGGCCGTTCTGGATGTGGGGCGCGGAGATGGGCGCCAACGAGCATGGCGTCGTCATCGGCAACGAGGCAGTCTTCACGCGCGAACCCCTGCAGCGCGAAGGCCTGCTGGGAATGGACCTGGTGCGGCTGGGCCTGGAGCGCGCCGAGACTGCCGAAAGCGCCAGGGACGTGATCTGCGAATTGATAGAGCGTCACGGCCAGGGCGGCCGATGCGGCTACGACGACGCCCGCTTCAGCTACCACAACAGCTTCATGATCGCGGATGCCGCCGGCGCCTGGGTCGTCGAGGCGGCCGGCCGGAGAATCGCTACCCGACGCGTCGACAGGGGAGCGTATGCAATTTCCAACGGCATCACGCTGCCGGAGTTGTCGGCACTCGAAGACCGACTCCGGCCCCGCGTCGCGATGGCCTCACGGCGCAGGGAACGGGTGGCGTGCCTTGCCGCGTCGGCGACGGACGTGCCGCATGCCGTGGAGGTACTCAGGGACCATGGCGAGGGCAAGGCAAGTCCTCGCTACCGGCGGCTGAATGGCGCGATGTCCGCGCCCTGCATGCACGCCGGCGGCTGGCTTGCTGCGAGCCAGACCGTCGGCAGTTTCGTCGCGGAGCTCGGCGAATCTGCGTCTCGCTATTGGGCAACCGGCACCGCTGCTCCGTGCCTGAGCGTGTTCCGTCCGATATCCGTGCATGAGCGACACGATATCGGCACGCCAACCGGCCGGCAGGACGGCAGCCTGTGGTGGACCTTTGAGGCGATACACCGGGCATTGCTGGGCGCTGATGCTGTCCTGCTGTCGGAATACCTCTCGGATCGCGACCGCGTGCAGGCGCTGTTGTTCGAATCCGACGAAGCCGCGGCCTGGCACATCGCGGACCGCTGGCTTCACGACTGGCGGCAGCGGCTTGCCGACCGGACACCCGGCGACGCGCGCCCGCGCTGGCTGCGCCGCTACTGGCGACGCGTCAACGCACGGGCCTCGCGGGACAGCCGCCTCCCGTGGCGCCAGCCCTGAAGCCGCGGCGGCATGATCTCAGACGGATCGCGTCGCAATTGCAGGCGTCACGTTGCTCGCCTTTCGCGCAGGACCCGCAACGGCAAGCTGGCCGACAATCAACAGGACGGACATTGCCGCCGGAATCACGTACCAGGCGAGTGGCTCGAGGGCGAACGCTTCGACCATGAACATGTTCAGGGCTACCGCAAGTATGCCGCCGACGCCAATCCCGATCACGCTGACCAGCAGATTCTCGACCATGAAGTGGCGGACGATTGCCGGCCGGGTTGCTCCGAGCGCACGGCGGATACCGATCTGGCGCGTTCGGCGACTGACGTTGAAACTGGCGAGACCGACGATACCAAGTCCCGTGATTACCGTGAGCAGTGCGACGATGAAGGTCAGGATCCTGATCATCGCGGCATCACCGAGATACGCGAGTTTGCGCACTTCATCCATGCTCCGCACAGACTGGATGATTCGATCGGGATTACTCTTCACCAGCATGTCTTCGATCTCGGGCATCAGTTCCTCCCGGTAGCCCGGCTCCGTGCGCACGATGTAACGGGTGAAGTTCCAATCCTGTCTCTGCGGGACCAGCATGGACCGCTCGAGACCCGACCAGCCCTGCCACGCGGCCTGCATGCGCTCGACGACGCCGATGATGTTGACGGGATTGTCATCGTCGATATAGAAGGTCTTGCCGACGTACGAGCCGGTCTCGTCCGGAAAGAGATCCTCTGCCAGGGCACGCGAGACAATGACGAAGGGTGGCCAGTCGTTAACCTCATGATTCCGCCATTCGACCTGATTGGGTTCGAAATTCGCTCCCTCCACGAAGTTCAGCGCGAACGTATCGGCCGTATGTTCGTCGGCGAAATAGAGTGCTGAACTGCTGTCGCTCTTGCCCTCACCGGGTTCCAGTGTCAGGCCTTCCGACCAGCCGCTCTGAAGCAGCGGCATCGAGTTAGATGCCGTTGCATTGAGAACGCCCGGCATTCCGCGCAGGAGGTCGAGGTCTTCGTCAATCAGCGACTTGTTGTCCATGTCCTCGCCGATCGATACGCTGACCAGCGTGAAGGTATTGGCTTCGTCCAGGCCACTGGGTCGCGCGATATTTCTGGAGCGCTCCTGGATGATTGCAATCGCGTTGACCATGATCGTCATCGTGACGGCAATCTGCAGTGCAATGAGCAGGAAGCCGCCCTTGTTTCGCAGCATTGCCCGCCAAATCGGTCCGAATTCCATGTCGCTCTCCTACTGTATTCTGAGCTGGCTCGCCGGCGTGATATTGCAGGCACGCCAGGTCGGATAGAGTGCCGCCGCCAGCGCGGACAACACCGCCAGGGCGACGGCAAGCAGCACCATCGACCAGTCCATGCGGACCAGGTGCTCGATGAAGTCATATTCGATAAACAACTGCTCGATGCCGCGCAGTCCGAGCCAGGTCATTACGATGCCGAGCAGGCCGCCGGCCGCACCAATCATCCCGGCCTCGATGATGTACTGCGCAAACAGCGTCGACTTGCTCGCGCCAAGCGCCCTTCTCAGGCTTATATCCTTGGCCCTGCGCATGACCTTCGCGAGCAACAGGCCGATCGTGTTCAGCAGGCAGACGACCAGGAACAGGACCGCGAGGCTCAGCAGGATCCCGACGGTGTCGTCAACGACTTCCTGGTACTCCAGCCACTCCTCCGGCGTGTGCAGGCGATTGTTCAGCGGCCTCGGGAATCGACCGAGTAGCTTTTGCTCCTCGACGTACGCGTCCAGGAAACGCATGTAGTCCTGCTTTTCCGATGCATCCCGCAGCTCTATCCACATCTGTATCCAGATGCATTCCGAAGCAAGAAATGCCTCGGGGCCGCCATCTTCGACGGGCTTCCAGCAGCTCGTGTTGCCGGATCGGTTGAAGTTGTTCGCCACGGCCAGCGAAAACGGCAGATAAAGCTGTTCCGGTGCCCCGTAGGGATTGTTGTTGAGATCGTAAAACTTGGGGACAGGGGTCCATTCGTCCAGCACCCCCGCAATTCGATACGGTTCGCCGTTGACCGTCAGCATTTGACCAACCGGGTCTTCACCGCCGTAGAGCTGCTCATTCAATTCCCACGACAGGACCGCAACGCGCTCCTCGTTGCGATCCGACGCGCGGTCCCAGCCGGCCCCGTAGGCGAACGGCACATCGAACATCGGGAAGAAATCCGCGGTCGTCGCGCGCACGTCCAGTGTAAACGGCCGGGCATCGTCGCCATCCGGCTGTATGATGCGGCTGGTCTTGTAGCTCGTGGTCTGGCGAAAAGCCCTGTCGGCGTCATACAGCGCCTTGGCATCGATATAGGCCATCTGTTCCGGCGGCAGATCGGGGTCCTGGTAGGGATCCGCCGGATTCCAGTTGTCGACCTGCACGTGGTACAGGACGTCGTTCTTGTGGGCGATCGGATTGTCACTCATCACGTGCCTGACGGTGACGATCGTCATGCAGGCGCCGATACCGATAGCAACGGCGGCCACCATGAGAGAACTCAGCGCCGGGTTGGCGCGAATGCTCAGCAGGCCCAGCTTCAGATAATAGGTAAACATTCTGCCCCCCATGTCACGCATTGGCTGCCGAGGCGAAGTGCAACTCCGGCGATGCATCACTGCCGTAGCCATCACTGACGTTGCCGTCGCGCACGAAGATGTTGCGCTTTGCCCGGTCCGCCAGCGTGAGCTCGTGGGTCACCATGATGATTGTCGTGCCGCCCGCGTTGATCTCTGCCAGCAGCTCCATGACGCTGTCGGCCATGTGCGTATCCAGGTTGCCGGTCGGCTCGTCCGCCAGCAGGAAACGCGGCTCGCCGGCCAGGGCGCGTGCAATGGCCACCCGCTGCTGCTGTCCGCCGGACAGCTGCGCCGGCAGGTGTTTCATGCGCGAAGCGAGGCCGACCAGCTCGAGGCATCGTTCGACGCGGCGCCTGCGTTCGGCCGACTTGAGTCCGCGGTAGCGCAACGGCACGTCGACGTTATCGAAGATATCCAGCTCCGGTATCAGGTTGAAGCTCTGAAATATGAACCCGATCTTCTCGTTGCGGACGCGCGAGCGCTCCCTGTCGTTCAGCGACGAGATATCCCGACCATCGAGTTCGTAGCTGCCGTCCGTCAGTTCTTCCAGGAGGCCGGCGATGTTCAGGAACGTGGTCTTGCCGGACCCGGAGGGGCCCGTGACGGAGACGAACTCGCCTTCTTCGACACTCAGTGAAAACTCCCTGAGTGCGTGCGTTTCGACCGTGTCTGTCCGGTACACCTTGGATACGCTGTTCATTCTTAACATGGCTCTATTCTCCGTTTGCCTGCGCGTGAGTAGGACGTGTCGGCCCTAGTTGGTGAGCAAGACCGTTTCCGCGCCGCGGAACGGGTCCAGGTTGGAAATTACGATGGTTTCGCCGGGTTCGAGGCCGGACAGGACTTCGACAGCGCCAAGGCTGCGCGCACCCATCACGATCTGGCGGCGTGTCGCGATGCGGTCCTCGCCGACGACGTAGGCGATGCGTCCCGCGCCACTGTCGAGGAACTGGCCGCGCTGCACCTGCAGCACGTCCGGGTGCTCGGCGAGCAGGATGCGGGTAGTCAGGCGCTGGTTCTGACGCAGCCTGGCCGGCATCTCTCCCTCGAAACGGATGCGGCTGGCCACCTGGTTGCCGACGATCTCCGGGGATACGGCGACGAGGTGCCCCGAATAGGCATGGCCTGCGATCAGGATCTCGGCCTGCATGCCGACCGCAAGATCGTCGGCGTAGCTCTCCGGGATCTGGGCATCGATCTCGAAACGCGACAGGTCCACGACGGCCATGACCGGCATATCTCTCGATACGGCAGCCTTCTGATCCACGAGCAGATCACCAACGATTCCGTCGACGGGCGAACTGATTGACAACTGCCCGACCTGGCGGCGCAGGTCCTCGACGACCAGCGCCTGACGACCCACGTCGAACTCGCTCGCACGCAGTTCGAAGGCGAGCCGCTCGTCGAACAGCGTGGCGTCGGCGACGGCGTGCTCGTGTGCCAGCTCGGCGTTGCGCAATTCGTCCTGCGCTTTCTCGTAATCGATGCGGGGAATGACACCGCGTTCGTGGGCATCGTCTGCGCGGCGCTTCTCGCGCCTCGCGGCAACCAGTGCCACATCGGCGAGATCCGCGGCCTTGCGCTTCTCGAGTGCGAGCTGTTTCGACTCGATACGTTGCCGCTCGAGTTCCATCTTGCGCTTCTCGAGCGACGACTCGGCCTGCTGCAGCGCGCTCGCGAGGTCCGGGCTCTCGACCGTCGCCAGGACCTGTCCTGCAACAACCTCCTCGCCCGCTTCGACGTGCAGCGTGATCGTCCCGGAATCCGTGGCATACAGCGTCGGGCTCACGGCGGCCACGACACGGCCCTGCACCGACACATCACGAACCAGGTCGCCCCGGGTAACCGTGGCGGTGCGGATGCGATCGTAGGGGACACTGATCGTCGCATTCGCCCAGCGCTCTGCCGAGGGTGCCGCGAACAGGAGCGACGCGATGATGACAACGGCGGCTGCGCTGATCAGGACCCGGCGCTTGTGCGGGCTTGGCGGCTCGATGCGCACATCCTGAGCTGATGTATCCGAGATCTTCAATTTCCCACCCCTGCGGCGCCGGGACAGCCGGCCGCCATCACTGAATTTCCCGTTAGATGCGGGAACTGCGAAACCGGTTTAAACGGCCTACAGGGTTTGGGAATGGATGTGGCTGATCTTGTCGGTCATCGGCAGGCGGAAGAATCGCCGGAGTTCCGAGAGAACTGCGCCGCCGTCGTCGACCAGACGGCCCCGCAGCGCATGGCAGAACCTGGCCGCATACTCGTTCGCTGCGCGATAGCGGGCGAGCTGTTCGTCATCGAGATCGTCGTGAAAGCTCACTTTGTCGAACAGCCAGCCATGGAGATGGTTGAGCAACTCGGTTCTTCCCTGGCTCATTGCCAGCAGCGTCGTGCCGACGAATTTGTCGATCTCTGCCTGGAGTTCCAGTTCGAGCAACGACACGCTGCGGTCGCGGGACGCCTTCCAGACGACGCAGTTGAAATGGCTCAAGCCTTCGAAGACCTTCCATAGATCATCCAGCTGATGGGCACGCAGCCGGTTCAGTGGATCGGATGATTCGAGGCGCGCGAGGAGTTCGCCGTCCAGGAACAGCGACAGTGCCAGTCCTTCCTCGTCCTCCGACAACAGCAGGGTCTCACTGGTGTCAGAAAGCATGGAACCGGCGCCGATGCATCGAGCCAGCCTGGGGTCGGTGATGAGAAAATCGCGAACGTCATGCAGGCCGCCCACCTGGTAGATATCGCTCAGGTGCTGCTGCAGCCGATCGATCATCAGTGCCTGCCCGTACGCCTCGCGTCGGATATCGGCACCACTCCGTTATCGGCAAGCAACTTCCTCGCACGGCGGCTGCCGGTTTTCAGCCATATCTCGTAGGTGCGCAGGAGGTCGCGATCGGATTCCCCTCTCGCCTCATCGCGGACCTCGTTCAAAACATCGACGAGGACCTGGAATTTGACGGCGAGTTCGCGGTAGATATCGGCAAAGGCGTTGCCGCGAAAGGTGCCACGCACTTCTTCGGACAGCGAGCCGTACGCGGTACCGCCCATGTGGATGTAATAGTCGACGTCGACCGGCTTGTTCGCGAGACTGTCAGCGAAGAAGCCGCTGATGAAAAGCGCCACGTCGCCGATACGTTGCAGCGCATAATTCCTGACTGCGGTCGTCGGCGCATCTGCGGCGTCGGCCATCATGAGTGCCAGGGGACGCAAGCCGTAGCTCTCACCATGTTCTTCGTACAGTTCCTCGGAGCGGGAAAACAGCGTGAGAAGATTGACCACGTAGTGCGCGGCATGAGGATCCACATCGACGCCCTGTCGTGAAATGACACCGTCGATCGATGTGCGAAAGTAGTCCGCCAGGTTCCGGACCTGCACTACTCTGTCATTGCGGCTTTGACCATACATATGACTCGGCCTCAGCTGTCGTGTAATCAGATATAGCGCAATGGCGCCGCCGCGCTTGTGACGCGGTTCACGATACGTGCATTACGTCGTTACTCGCTTCCCGAATTCGCCCACTCCGCAAGCGTATTGCCATTACTCACAAGTTTCTCCAGCAAGGGCGCCGGTGTCCAGTTTTCGGAGCCGAACCGTTGCTCGAACTCGCGCACGCGCTCGAGCACGTGCGCGAGTCCGACGCTGTCCGCATAATGCATGGGGCCACCGCGCCAGGCCGGGAAACCGTAGCCGTAAACGTAGACGACGTCGATATCACCGGGGCGCTGAGCGATGCCCTCGTCGAGGATATTCATACCTTCATTGACCAGCGCGAACAGCAGGCGGTCGACGATCTCATCGGCATCGATGTCGCCCCTCGTGACACCAAGCTCCGCCGCCTCGCGTTCGATCAGGGTCAGGACCACCGGATCGCTCGAACGCTTCCGGGTGTCCGGGTCGTAACGGTAGAAGCCTGCACCTGTCTTCTGGCCGAGACGATTCATCTCGACGAGAGCATCGGCGACGCGAAACGCGCGCGGGTCACCGCGCTCCGCTTCCGGCAGTCCCTGCCGGGCTTTGAAACCGACGTCGAGTCCGGCGAGGTCGAAGACCGCGAGCGGCCCCATCGCCATACCCCATTCCTCCATCACGGCATCAACCTGCTCCGGCGTCGCGCCTTCGATGACGCAGAGCTGGGCCTCGCGCGCATAATGGCCGAGCATACGGTTGCCGATGAAGCCATAGCAGACGCCTGATACGACCGGCGTCTTGCGGATCTTCTTTGCAAGCGCCATACAGGTTGCGAGCACGTCATCGGCGGTCTTCTCCGCGCGCACGACTTCGAGCAGCTTCATGATGTGCGCGGGACTGAAGAAGTGCAGGCCGATGACATCCTGCGGCCGTTTCGTCGCCGCGGCGATTCGATCCACATTCTGATACGACGTATTCGTCGCAAGAATTGCACCTTGCCTGCACACGGCGTCGAGTTTCCCGAACACTTCCTGCTTGAGTTCGAGATTTTCGAACACGGCTTCGATCACGAGATCGGCGTCGGACAGCGATTCGTAGTCGGTCGTACCGGTGATACGTCCACGGTATTCCAGCGCCTGCTCTTCGCTCATCTTGCCGCGTTTCACACCTCCCTGGTAATTGCGATCGATGATGCCGAGACCCTTGCCGAGCGCTTCGTCGCTCACTTCGAGCAGCGCCACCTGCATGCCGGCGTTGGCAAAATTCATCGCGATACCGCTGCCCATCGTGCCTGCCCCGATGACACCAACCCTGTTCACGTCTCGCAGCGGCATATCTTTCGACAGCCCCTGGACCCTGGCCGCTTCGCGCTCCGCGAAAAACATGTGTCGCAAGGCGGCGGACTGCGGACTCTGGAGGCACTCGATGAAGTTCTCGCGCTCGATCCGCAGACCCTCGGTAAATGGCAGCGTGAGCGAAGCCTCGACGCAGTCGACGATCTTTTGCGGCGCAATCTGTCCGCGGGCGCGCCTTGCGAGGGTAGCGCGGTATGCATCGAGCATACCGTCCGGGACGCTCTCGACAGCCAGTTCGCTGGTCCTGCGCCTCTGCACATCTTTCGCGGCGAGTTCGCCGCACCAGGCAAGCGCTGCGTCCCCGAGATCACCGTTGACAATGTGGTCGATGAGCCCGAGGTTCGCTGCCTGCGCCGCATCGACCGGATTGCCGCTCGTCATCAGGTCCAGTGCCGCGCCCGCCCCGATCAGCCGCGGCAAGCGCTGCGTGCCGCCCGCGCCTGGCAGCAGGCCCAGTTTGACCTCGGGGAAACCGACCCTGGCACCCTGTACGGCGCAGCGATAGTGGCATGCCAGGGCTACCTCCAGCCCGCCACCGAGCGCCGTACCGTGGACTGCCGCCACGACGAGCTTCGACGATGCCTCGATGCTGTTACAGAGGTCCGGCAGGTGCGGCTCCTTCGGTGGCTTGCCGAATTCGGTGATGTCGGCGCCGGCAATGAAGGTTCGGCCCTCACAGACGATCAACACGGCTATCGAGGTGTCCTGTTGTGCCGCCGCGAGCGCATCGTGAATGCCTTGCCTGACGGCATGTGACAGGGCGTTAACCGGTGGATTGTCGACGGTGATCACACCGATGCCGTCGACGAGTTCATAACGGACGGACGAAGTCATTGCGGTCCTTTAATCTGGTAGTCGGGGAATGTCGTGGCGACGGGCACCGATTGGCAATCGCCCCCACACGCGGTATGTTACCCGGGTTCGCGGTACGGAATAGAATTGTCAGGGTATTGCTATGCGCCGGCACTTGACTGATCAGGTAGAAAGATACCTTAAGTCCCTGAATAACAAGGATAATATTGTCGAGCAACTCAAGAGGCGGCTGGCCGATCTGCTGGCACGCGGCGAAGCGAACGCCGACTATGCCTGCCGTGCCATGAAACTGTCCCGGCGCACGCTGCAGCGCCGTCTCAAGGCCGAGAAGACGAGTTTTCAGAAGGTCCTGAAGGAAGTCCGGGCGGAACTGGCGGTGCGTTACCTGAGCGACAGGCGTCTGAAGGCGCTCGAAGTGGCGATGTTGCTCGGCTATAGCAACTTCAGTTCGTTCACGACCGCGTTCAAGTCCTGGTACAACATGCCGCCGGCCGAGTACCGACAAAAATACCTCGCCTTCTGACGGGGCCGGCTCCGCCGGTCGCAACCCCTGCCGGACCAATTTACGTTATGATTCGCGGCTGCTTTAGTGAGGAGCAACCATGCGCGAGATGCTGAAGTTCTACATTGATGGCGAGTGGGTCGACCCGGTCACGGCCAACCCCGTGGACGTCATCAATCCGGCGACAGAAGAGCCCTGCGGCCGCATCAGCCTGGGCTCCGCCGCCGACGTCGATCTTGCCGTGGCCGCGGCGAAACGCGCCGGCGCCGCTTACGCGGCTACGACGCGCGAACAACGTATAGAACTGCTGCAATCCATACTCGTGGAGTTTGCAAAGCGTCACGACGACATTGCCGCGGCCATCATGGACGAGATGGGCGCTCCCTGGGGGCTGGCGAAAGGCGCCCAGGCCGGCAGCGGTCCCCAGCACATCAAGGCTGCGATCCGCGCGCTCAAGACGTTCGAATTCGAAGAGAAAAACCGCACGACCCTGATCGTCAAGGAGCCGATCGGCGTCTGCGCGCTGATCACCCCGTGGAACTGGCCCGTCAACCAGATCGCCTGCAAGGTCGCCCCGGCGCTGGCAGCCGGCTGCACGATGGTGCTCAAGCCGAGCGAGATCGCGCCATTCGATGCAATGATTTTTGCCGAGGTGCTGGATGCAGCGGGCGTACCCGCCGGCGTGTTCAACCTGGTCAATGGTGACGGCCCCGGCGTCGGTACCGCCCTTTCGCTGCACCCCGACGTGGCCATGGTGTCGTTCACGGGCTCGACGCGCGCCGGTGTCGCCGTTGCACAGAATGCGGCGCCGACCGTAAAGCGGGTGGCGCAGGAACTCGGTGGCAAGTCGGCGAACATCCTGCTCGACGATGCGGACTTCGACACGGCCGTGCGGCAAGGTGCCGAAGAATGCTTCGACAACACGGGACAATCCTGCAATGCACCGACGCGCATGCTGGTGCCTCGAGATCGCATGGAGGAGGCGGCGTCGATTGCCGCGGAAGTCGCGCAACATACCCGCGTCGGCGACCCGCGCGCCGAAGGAATCGAGGTCGGGCCGCTTGTTTCCGAGCAGCAGTGGAACAAGGTCCAGGATCTCATCCGGAAAGGCATCGATGAGGGCGCAACCCTTGCTGCCGGCGGCACGGGACGTCCCGAGGGGCTGCAAAAAGGCTGGTACGCGCGGCCTACCGTGTTCGCGAACGTGTCCAACGACATGACGATTGCCCGCGAGGAGATTTTCGGTCCGGTCCTGTCGATCATTGCCTACGACGACGAGGACGAAGCCGTCGAAGTCGCGAACGAGACGCCCTACGGGCTCTCCGGCTACGTATCGTCCGGCAGCCTCGACCGCGCCCGGCGGGTCGCTGCGCGCCTGCACACGGGGATGGTCCACATCAACGGAGCGCACCTCGATTCGATGGCGCCTTTCGGCGGCTACAAGCAGTCGGGCAACGGGCGCGAATGGGGGGCGCACGGTATCGAGGAATTCCTCGAGGTGAAATCGATATACGGGTTCGAGGCGTCCTGATGACACGACTTTCGCGGGTACTGCTGGCGGCCATTGTGGCTATTACGATCGGCGCTTGCGGGTCGGAGAGCCAATTTCCGGTCGCGACCGGCAAGGGCACCATCCGGATGATCAATGCGGTCCCGACGTCGCCGGATATCGTGTTTCGGATCGAGGAAAGACGGATCGACACCGTTGCGTACCGAAACAACTCCGCGCCGCAACAGTGGGACGACCTCGAGTACACGTTCAACTTTGAATACGCGCGGCTGCTGGGGTTGGATCCGACGCGGATCGCCAGCCAGTTGCTCGACGTCGTCCGCGACACCGAATACACCCTCGTCCTGCGCGGCTCACTCGAAACGCCTACGGTAAACATCTGGGAGATTGCCGAGCGTAGCTTCACCGATGCCGACACCGTGTTTGAAATGCGCCTGGGGCATGCCGCCGATGTGCTGGGGCCCATCGACGTCTACATCGGAACTGAGGGCGTCGCCCCCGCTCCCGGCGCGCAGGCCGCGACGCTTGCGCCGGGTGAGGTCTCCATCCCCTCCGATATCGAAGCGGGCACCTATGTCATCACGGTAACAACGGCGGGCGACGCGGCCGATATCCTGTTCGAGTCGGTCCCTGCTCAAATCGCAGCCGGTCAATCCCTGTTGATGACGTTCCTCGAAGGCGTCGGGGCCGACACGGCACCCGTTATCGCCAGGATATTCAATCAACAGGGGGTATCGTCGACACTGACCGATGCGAGGTTCCCACCCACCGCGCGATTCATCCATGCGACGACGGACCTCGGGACCTCGGACATCTACGACGACGAGGCACTGCAGAATCGCATCGTCGCCGATCTCGCGTTCGGCGACATTACGGGCGACATCGACGTCGCCCTCGGCGATATTCCTATTACAGCAACCGCGCCCGGCAACGTGGGAGCCATCCAGTTCGAAGGAACGCTGGCGACAGTCGTCGGTGGACGCGTCAATTACTACCTGAGTGAGTTGGCCGGCGAGATCGTGGGGACACCGGTACGGTTCGACCGCCGCCCCATAGAGACCTTCGCACAGCTTACGTTTTTCCATTCCTCGACCAATCACCGCCTCGTCGACCTGTACGTCGTCGACGCCGACGCAACGATCGACGACACGCTGCCGCGCGCTGCAGGACTGGTCTATCTCCAGCAGATCCCGCCTATCGCACTTAACGAAGGCAGCCGCGACATCTACATTACGACGAGCGGAGAAAAGACCGTGGTTGAGGGGCCCATCCGCCTGGAAGCGGCATTTGGCGACGTATACGAAGCCGTATTGCTGGATCGCGTCGATCCTTCACTCGCGGAGTTGAAGTTCTTCCCGGCGCCGTAACGCAGCCCTCGCCGAAGATCGGGACCGCTGGCAATTACGAGGCTGTCGCCGCCTCGATGTAGGCTGCCGTGTCGTTGGCTGCGTCATTCTGCACGGACTTGGCGTTGTACATCGCGTGATCCGCGACGCTGATGAGATGCCAGAGCTCTTCA
>JAACFE010000081.1 GCA_009937525.1 Gammaproteobacteria bacterium | reverse complement strand
CCTCTTCGGCAACCGGCTCCGCGAGGAGGCCTTCGTTGGTCGCAACGAGCATCGGGTGCAGCACCCTGGCGTCATCGACGAACAATGTAAGCGGAGTGGCCCGATCCAGTGAGTACTTGCGGGTCGCCCACAGAAAATCGGGCACGGTCGATATACCGGGAAGTGTCAATTTGTTGCTGACTCTGAGTTGCGCCGCAACGGAGTTTCTCACCTGCACCGCGAACAACGGGTGATTGGTAATCCTGAATAGCCCGATGATCCCCTCGAGCACATATGCTGAACTCCAACTGAGTCTTCCCAGGAAGTTGTTGGAGTAAGCATACGCGTTCGCTACGTGATGCGTCTTCCACGTATGGAGGGCGTTGAAGAGCGCCTTCGCATCGTCATCGCCTGAGACGACATCGACCGACAGTTCCGAAGGGCCGCCGCCACGTCGTATATGCTGATCGCCCGACGGCATCGCACCCAACGGTCGCAGCTCTTTGGTCGTCGTGTCGTAGAAATATACGAGCAACGACCTTAGCGTCGTGTCGAATATCTGTATGGCGAGCTTCGAATCATCGACGAAAAAAAGATTTTCGAGTAGGCCGTCCGGCACCGTGACGGTCTCTGACTCGTTGGTGGTCAGGTTGCGGAATTCGACGGAGCTGGAGTCGGTGTTACTGTCTTGTCTGCCGATGGCGAGATATGAGCCGGATATTTCGAGCCGAGTGATCGGCCGATCAGGGCCGCTGGTGCCGATCAACGCGTTCCCAAGATATAGCCTGGACTCGTCCGTTGTGTGATCCGCCACCACGTAGGCGTACAGGCCGTCGTCGTTCACGGTTGCGAGCGGCTCGAGAAAATCGTTGTCCGTCAGTCGGGTGTGATTACCATCGGGGCCGAGCAAATGGATCTCGGGACCAAGAGATTCCTCGACAGCGGCATAGATCAGATATCGGTTACTGATGGATCGCGAGATGTACAGCGGATTCCTGATGGAGAACCCGTCTTCCTCCCGGACTGCGGTATTGCTGACAGCCAGGTATGTGAAGCCGTTTCCGAGGTCAACTTCCAGAGTCTCCGTCGGTATGTTTCCGATTGATGGCGCATCCAGCAGGTAAGCCGATCGGTCGTCAGAACAGCCAATCGCGAACAAGATGCAAATCGGCACGAGCATCGACATCTTTGGATAACAAAAGATGCAGCATTGAGGAGTTGAGCCAGAATGCTTATTAATCTTCGGGCGCACCGGGAGCGTGCTCGACCATGATCAGTTCGTCGGTGTCAAAACCCAGGTCGCGGGCTTTTCCGATAAGGGCTTGCAGAAGTTCCGGTTTCATCTCCGGTGTCCGGCTGAGGATCCACAAGTAGGAACGATCCGGCCCGGCAACCATCGAGTACCGGTAATCGTCCTTGTCCAGCTCAAAGATGTTGTAACCGCCGTAGAACGGCCCGAAGAACGATACCTTGAGCTGGCCCACATCTTCATCGCCAACGAAGTAAGCCTTGCCCTCGGCTTCATCCCATTCTCCGTCTTCGGCACGGTAGCCACGGTTGACGACCTTGACGCCGCCGTCATCGCGAAGGCTGTAGGTGGCAGTAACGTTGGAAAGGCCGCGCTCGAATCTGTGGTCCAGCCGCACGATCTCGTACCAGGTGCCGAGATATCGATTCAGATCGAACCCGGAAACCACCTCCACGCCTTCCGGTGCGCCGGTACAGGCCGTCAGGAAGACGGCCATAGCCGTGAGGAAAGGGGCGGCTCTTGCTCGATCGCCGTTGGTCATCTCTCTGGTCACCTTAATGATGTATCTCGTGCGAAACTATATCAGCAAGCCCCTGGAAGCGAACTGCTTTCCTCTCTGGTCATCGACAAACCTCGCGAGGTATCAAATGAGTCACGAAGAACACCACAGGGTGCACCGGGTCGGCTGGTTAAGGGCGGCGGTGCTGGGCGCGAACGATGGCATCGTCTCGACGTCCAGTCTTATCATCGGTGTCGCGTCGGCACAAACCACGCAGGAAAATATCCTGCTCGCAGGCGCCGCCGGCCTGGTCGCCGGTGCCATGTCGATGGCGGCCGGGGAATACGTGTCGGTCAGTTCGCAGGCGGACACCGAGCGCGCCGACCTCGAGCTCGAGAAGAGGGCGCTCGAGCAAAACTATGATCTGGAGAAAGACGAGCTCGCGAACATCTATGTCAACCGCGGGCTCGAGCTGGCGCTGGCGGAAGAGGTCGCGCATCAGCTCATGGAGCATGATGCTCTCGGCGCGCATGCGAGGGACGAGATAGGAATATCGCACAAGGTCAATGCGCAACCCGTGCAGGCGGCGTGGTCGTCGGCTGCCACCTTTACGATCGGTGCGGTACTGCCGCTGCTCGTGGCGTGGATCGTTTCAGGCGCAAACCAGATCTGGGCCGTGGCCGTCGCTTCACTGTTCTTCCTGGCCTTCCTTGGTGGTATTGCCGCCCGCGCAGGCGGGGCATCGATCCTCGTCGGAGCAGTACGAGTAACGTTCTGGGGAGCGCTGGCGATGGTGCTGACCGCACAGGTCGGCCGATTGTTCGGCATCGTGGCCTGATTACCTGCTCAGGAGGCGTGCTGTTCCGCTAGAAACTCGCCGAGCATCCGGAATTCCTCTTCCCTGTCCGTGCCTTTGCGCCAGGCCAGGCCGATGGTGCGAAAGCTGTTCTCCTCCAGCGGCTTCATCCGTACGCGCGTGCTCTTCAGAATCGCAGCATCCCGCGCCATTTCCGGCAGGAACGTTATGCCGAGGTCGGCATCCACCATCTCGACGAGCGTGAGCACGCTGCTCGCACCGATGCGCCGAACCTTTTGCAGGTTCCGTATCTTGCAGGCGGCGAGAGCATGGTCTCGCAGGCAGTGGCCATCCTCGAGTAACAGGATGCTGTCGGCATCGAGACGGTTGAAGCGGTAGTTGTCCGGATCGACGCGCTTCGTACCCTGTCGATAGGCGAGCGCGAACCGGTCCTTGAAGAGCGGCAACGTATCGACGCCCCGCATTTCGTAAGGAAACGCGAGCAATATCACGTCGAGCTCGCCGTCCATCAGGCGCTCGTAGATGCGCTGCGACTGGTCCTCGTGCAGGTAGAGCTCCAGCTTCGGGTGCCTCCGCCGCAGCTTCGGCAAAGCCGCGGGCAGCAGGAATGGCGCAATCGTCGGGATCACGCCCAGGTGCAGTTCGCCGGTCAGCGGCTCGCGCTGGCCGCGGGCCATCTCGACGAGGCTCTCGACGTCCCGCAGGCACAGCCGCGCCTGCGTCGCGATCTGCTGTCCCATCGCCGTAATCGTCACGCTCCGGTTGGTGCGGTCCACGAGCTGCACTTCGAGGAGCGTCTCCAGTTCCTGGATCGCGTTGCTGAACGCCGACTGCGAGACGAAACAGGCGTCTGCGGCGCGGCCGAAGTGCTCCGTTTCTGTCAGCGCGACGAAGTAACGCAACTGCTTGATTGTCGGTAATTTCATTGATCGATTTTGTAGCATATAGTGATCGTATTAAACCATTTTATTAATTAATTGCACAGCCCTAGACTACGCAGCATGAAACCACGAGGACTGAAAACGATGGAACTCAACATAGGTATCAACGCAGAGGACAGACAGCAGATAGCCACCGGCTTGTCAAAACTGCTGGCCGACAGCTATTCGCTGTACCTCAAGACCCACAACTATCACTGGAACGTGGAAGGGCCGCTGTTCAACACACTGCACCTGATGTTCGAGGAACACTACACGGAACTCGCCACGGCCGTGGACGAGATCGCGGAGCGAATTCGTGCGCTCGGCATCAAGGCGCCTGGCTCCTACACGGCTTTCCGCGAACTGACGAGCATCGACGAAGCGACCGGCGACGAGTCGGCCGAGACGATGATCCGCCAGCTCGTCATCGGGCAGGAGACCGTGGCGCGGACCGCTCGCGAAGCCATCAAGGCCGCGGAAGCGGCGAGCGACGAGCCAACGGCCGACCTGCTGACGCAGCGCATGCAGAATCATGAAAAGAACGCCTGGATGCTGAGAAGCATGCTGGCCTGATCAACTGTAAATCTTTAGGAGACAACCCATGTTCAAGAATATCGAAGGACAGCGCGTACCCAACGTCACGTTCAAGACCCGCCGCGACCACGCGTGGGTCGACCTGACCAGCGACGATGTTTTCGCCGGCAAGAACGTTATCGTGTTCTCGCTGCCCGGCGCGTTCACGCCGACCTGCTCGTCGTCGCACGTGCCGCGTTACAACCAGCTTGCGCCGGTCTTCAAGGAGAACGGCATCGACGACATCATCTGTATGTCCGTGAACGATGCGTTCGTGATGTCCGAGTGGGCGCTGTCGCAGAAGGCCGATCGCGTCACCTTCCTGCCGGACGGCAATGGCGAATTCACGGATGGCATGGGCCTCCTGGTCGGCAAGGAGGACCTGGGCTTCGGCAAGCGCTCGTGGCGCTACGCGATGCTCGTCCGTGACGGGGTGATCGAGAAGATGTTCATCGAGCCGCAGGAGCCGGGCGACCCGTTCCACGTATCCGACGCCGACACGATGCTCGGGTACCTCGCACCGAATGCCGAGAAGCCGCACGACGTTACCGTTTTCTCGCGTCCCGGCTGCCCGTTCTGCGCGAAGGCGAAGGGCCTGTTGCGCGACGCCGGCATCGACTTCGAAGAGCTGGTGCTGAACACGGACTACACGGACCGCACGCTGCGTGCCGTTGCCAATGCGACCTCGTACCCGCAGGTCTTCGTGGATGGCTCGCTGGTCGGCGGCTCCGACGACCTGGAGCGCTGGCTGCAGGCTAACGGCAAGATTGCATCGCGCGACGCTGCGTAAGCGCTCTGAGTCAAGAGTACAGAAAAGTACAGTCGAACTCGTTCCCCCAAGCGACTGTATTGATTCGGGGGCTGGCCGGTTCTAAGCTGGTCAGCCCCTTTTTTTTGTTGTCGAGAATCGACGAGAGCACTACGCCATGCAGATCTCAGACCAGGTACTACTCAGGAACCAGGCATACATCGACGGCCGCTGGTGTGACGCCGACAGCGGCGAGACCCTGTCCGTCAGGAACCCGGCGAACGGCAGCGTCATTACCGAGATCGCGAAATGCGGTACCGCCGAGACCCGCCGCGCGATCGAGGCGGCCGAGCGCGCCCAGATCGACTGGCGCCAGACCACGGCCAGGGAACGCGCTCTGATCCTGCGCAAATGGCTGGAACTCACGATGGAAGCGCAGGAAGACCTGGCGCAGATCATGACGGCCGAGCAGGGCAAGCCGCTCGCGGAGTCGCGCGGTGAGATCGCCTATGGCGCCAGCTACATCGAGTGGTTTGCCGAGGAGGCGAAGCGCGTCTACGGCGACACCATCCCCCAGCCGTCGAACGACAAGCGCATCGTGGTCATCAAACAACCGGTGGGGGTCGTGGCCTGTATCACGCCATGGAATTTCCCGAATGCCATGCTCACACGCAAGATCGCGCCGGCACTCGCTGCCGGGTGTACTGTCGTCTGCAAGCCCGCAAACGAAACGCCGCTTTCCGCATTCGCGATGGCCGAACTCGCGGAACGCGCCGGCGTGCCTGCCGGCGTGATCAATATCGTCGCAGGCAACACCAGGGAGATCGGCGCGGAGCTGACGAGCAACCCCGCGGTCCGTAAGCTGACGTTTACGGGCTCGACCGAGGTCGGAAAGCTGCTCGTGCGCCAGTGTGCCGACACCATGAAACGGACCTCCATGGAACTCGGCGGCAACGCACCGTTCATCGTGTTCGACGATGCCGACGTCGACGAGGCCGTAAAAGGCGCACTCATCTGCAAGTTTCGCAACGCCGGCCAGACCTGCGTCTGCGCGAACCGGATCCTCGTGCAGGACGGTATCTACGACGAGTTTGCGGAGAAGCTGACGGCGGCCATGGCAGACCTCAAGATGGGCGATGGATCGGAAGAAGCCGTCGATATCGGCCCATTGATCAACGAGACGGCAGCCAACGACGTGCTCGAATTCGTCAGTGACGCGGTCGCGCAGGGCGCGCAGGTTGCGGTGGGCGGGCGGCGATCGAGCCTCGGCAGCTGTTTCATCGAGCCGACCCTGCTGACCCACGTCAGTGACGACATGCGCGTATTCAGGGAGGAAATTTTCGGCCCGGTGGCGCCGCTGTTCCGCTTCAGGGATGAGGCCGAGGTCATCGCGATGGCGAACGATACCGAGTTCGGGCTGGCGAGTTATTTCTATGCACGCGATCTCGGCCGCGTCTGGCGCGTCGCCGAGGCGCTCGAGTACGGCATCGTCGGCATCAACACCGGAATAATCTCGAACGAGATGGCACCGTTCGGCGGCGTAAAGGAGTCTGGCCAGGGACGCGAGGGCTCGAAGTACGGTCTCGACGACTATCTCGAGATCAAGTACATGTGCCTGGGCGGCATCGACACCTGATCGCGGGTCGTGTTCGTGCGGTAGGAGCGCGCCTCGGCGCGCGATTCGACATTCGATCGCGGGCCGAGGCCCGCTCCTGCAGATTCGTTTGACGCCTGCGCCGGTCTCTGCATAGAGGTCCGATTCTGGCTGGTTTTGGCCGGGGCGGGGTCTATACTCTTCCGCATGACACAGCAAGAAATCTACGAACGAGCCAGGATCTCCCGCGACGCGCGTTTCGACGGGCAGTTCTATATCGGTGTCAGGACAACGGGCATCTACTGCCGACCGATATGCCCGGCAAATACCCCAAAGAGCGAAAACGTCACGTTCTTCCCGACCGCCGCTGCGGCCAGCGAGGCCGGTTACCGGCCCTGCCTGCGCTGTCGTCCCGAATGCGCGCCCGGCACACCAGCCTGGGGCGGCACGTCGACGACCGTGCGCCGCGGCCTGAAGCTGATCGCCAGCGGGGCGCTCGACGACAGCAACGTCGAAGACCTCGCCACGCGACTCGGCGTGACCAGCCGGCATCTGCGGCGGCTGTTTACGCGGCACCTCGGCGCGAGCCCGCTGGCCGTCGCCCATACGCAGCGACTCCACTTCGCGAAGCAGCTGATCGACCAGACCAGGCTGCCCATGCAGGACATTGCCGTAGCTGCCGGCTACGGTAGCGTGCGGCGCTTCAATGATTCGTTCGTCAAGACCTACGGCCGCTCGCCGCGTGAGCTGCGCCGTGCAGGCGACGAGTCAGTGCATGTCGCGCCCGGGACGGCGTTGACCGTGACGTTACCTTATCGCGCGCCGTTCGACTGGCCTGCGTTGCTCGCGTTCTTCGCCGCACGTGCAATCCCCGGCGTAGAGTCTGTGGACGGCGACCGCTACCTCAGAACCGTAGCGATCGAAGGGCGGCCGGGCGTCATCGAATTGCGGCAGCATGCCGGGAACGTGATGCTCACGATGCACGGCATAAACACGCCGAACGTCTTCCCCGTCGTGCAGCGTTGCCGCGAGCTGTTCGACCTCGACGCGCCGATGCAGGAAATCGCGAACGTCCTGTCTCGGGATGCGGTACTCGGGCGCTTGCTGCACGGAAGCCCGGGTGTGCGTGTGCCGGGGGCATGGGACGGCTTCGAACTGACGGTAAGGGCGATAGTCGGGCAACAGATTTCGGTCAAGGCTGCGACAACGATCGCCGGGCGCATTGCGAAGGTATACGGCGAGCCGGTGGGCGACCAGGGCTCTTCCGGGCTCTCCCATCTGTTTCCCGTGCCTGAACGCCTCGCACGTGCGCGGTTCAACAACGTAGGCGTTACCCGCGGTCGCGCCGAGACCTTGCGCCGCGTCGCAAGGGCCGTGGTCGACGGAGCGCTGACCTTCGATGCCTCCCAGGATCCGGCGGCTTTGCGGGATTCCCTGATCGCGATTCCTGGCATCGGCGAGTGGACGGCGCAATATGTCGCCATGCGGGCATTGAAGAACCCGGATGCGTTCCCGGCCGCGGACCTCGGCTTGTTGCGTGCATTCGACGAACCGGGCCGGCAGCGCCTGAAGCCGGCACAACTCGAAGAATTGTCGCAGGGCTGGCGCCCCTGGCGCGCCTACGCTGCACTGTTGTTATGGGGCTCGGCACCGGGCTCCGGAGGATGAACGATGTATTACTGCTACCTTGACACGCCGATTGGCGAACTGCTGCTTGCCGGAGATGAAGATGCCCTGTGCCTCGTCGGTTTTCCCGAAGGCTCCATGCGCAGGGAGCCGGAACCCGACTGGATCTACAAGGAAAAGCCGTTCAAGGCGGCTAGGCAACAGCTGACCGAGTATTTTGCGGGCGAACGCAGGGAATTCGACCTGCCGTTGAAACTCAACGGTACCGAATTCCAGATGAGCGTTCTGCACGCGCTGCAGCAGATCCCCTACGGCGAGACGACGTCCTACTCCGACATCGCCGAGCGCATCGGCCGGCCCAAAGCCGTCCGTGCCGTTGGCGCCGCCAACGGCCGCAACCCGATCCCGATCATCGTGCCGTGTCACCGGGTGATCGGCAGCCACGGTGACCTGACGGGATTCGGCGGCGGACTGGACACGAAGGAGGCGCTGTTGCGTCTCGAGGCCGAGCACTCGCAGTTTCCGAACGTGATCTAGCCGCCGTAGCCCTCAGGTAGCCGCATGCCGAGGTTGTGGACGAGGAATGCCCAGCTATCCGCGTATTCCTCGATGATCATGTCGGTGGGTTTGCCGCTGCCGTGGCCCGCACGTGTTTCGATGCGGATCAGTACGGGCGCCTTGCCGGCCTGCGCCGCCTGCATCGCTGCCGCATACTTGAAGCTGTGTCCGGGTACGACCCGGTCGTCGGTGTCCGCCGTCGTGACGAGCACGGCCGGGTACTTCGTGCCCGCCACAGCGTTGTGGTAAGGCGAGTACGCGAACAGGGCCTCGAACTCCTGCGGGTCATCCGACGAGCCGTAATCGTCGACCCAGAATCGACCGGCCGTGAACTCCTGGAATCGGAGCATATCCATGACACCCACGGCCGGAATCGCGGCACCGAACAAGTCGGGTCGCTGGTTTGTCACCGCACCGACGAGCAGGCCGCCGTTACTGCCGCCGAAGATCGCGAGTTTCGACGGATTCGTGTAGCCCTCGGCGACCAGGTATTCGGCGGCGGCAATGAAATCGTCGAACACATTCTGCTTCTGTAGTTTCGTGCCCGCCTTGTGCCAATTCTCGCCGTACTCGCCGCCACCGCGCAGGTTAGCGACCGCATAGACGCCGCCCATTTCCATCCAGGCCAGTCGCGTTGTCGAGTATGAAGGCGTCAGCGATATGTTGAAGCCACCGTAGCCGTACAGCATAGTCGGCGTATCGCCATCCGGCTCGACGTCGACGTGGTGCGATATGAACATGGGCACGCGCGTACCATCCTTCGACGTGAAAAATACCTGCTTGACGATGTAATCATCGCTGTCGAAATCCACCTCCGGCTTCCGGAACACGGTGACTTCGCCAGTTCTGACATCCAGCCGATTAATCGTCGTCGGCGTATCGAAACTCGTATACATGAAAAACGTCTCCGGGTCGTCGAACTTGCCGTTGAAGCCGACGGCGGTTCCGATGCCCGGAAGATTGACGTTATCGACCTGGCTGCCCTCGAGGTCGAATATCTTCACGATCGTCTGCGCATCCTGCATGTAGCCGGCGATGATGACTCCACCTACGAGACTCACATCATCGAGGACGTCCTCGTTTTCCGGAATGACCTCTCGCCAGTTTTCTGGCGCCGGGTCTGTCGCATCGATGACGATCAGCCGGTTGCGTGGTGCGTTCTTGTTCGTGCGGAAATAGAGGTCATTGCCGACGTTGCCGACGTAAGTGTAGTCATGATCGAATCCCTCGATCAGGAATTTCGGCTCGGAATCCGGGGAGCCGAGGTTCTGGTGGATTATCTGGTAACGATCGTCTGTGCCTTTCCATACCGTAATGACAAGGTGTTCACCGTCATCGGATACGATGGCCGAGTATCCCCATTCCGGATTCTCGGGGCTCGCGAAGACGAGCGCATCATCATCCTGCGGCGTTCCGACACGATGAAAATACACGGCTTGGTTCATATTCAGCGACTGGAATTTTTCTTCTTCGCTGGTCTCCGGGTAGCGGCTGTAATAGAAGCCAGATCCGTCGCTCGCCCAGGACAGGCCCGTAAATTTCAGCCAGTCCAGTTCGTCGTCGAGCGTCTTGCCGCTGTCGACGTCGATGACGCGCGCCTTGCGCCAATCCGAGCCTCCATCCTGCACGAGGTAAGCAACATGCCGGCCGTCGGGACTCGGAAAAAAGGAAGACAGCGCAACAGTGCCGTCCTCGGACCATGTATTCGGATCGATTAGCAGCCGCGCCTCATCGTCGAGGCTATCCTGCACGTAAACCACGTTCTGGTTCTGCAGGCCGTCGTTGTGGCTGTAGTAATATCGTCCGCCTTCCCTGGCTGGCAAGCTGTAGCGCTCATAGTCCCATAGCTCGGTCAGTCGAGTGCGAATGGCGTCGCGCTCCGAAATCGTGTCCAGATAGGCAAACGTGACTTCGTTCTGTTCATCAACCCAGGATTTGACCGCATCGCTCTCGCGAACATCGTCCTCGAGCCACCGGTAGGGATCGCGGACCTCTACGCCGTGATAGCTGTCCACGTGATCGACCGTTGCCGTCTTCGGGTAATCGATTGCGGGAGCCTCGACCTCCGGCTCGTGGCGACTGCAGGCGCTCAAAGCAACTGCGGTGGTCAGGAGGAAGATTCTAATCATCATTTCGTTTGCCTCGTTTCTATATTTGCCGGCGTTGGACGTTTTTCTTGCGTTCGTCGAGTGACGGAATTGTCGCCGTTCTGTCTGCGTTAGGACAACAGTTCCCGGACTACGTTCAGTCGGTCGCAGCCTTTCTGGATGGTCACGATTCCGGCACTGTCCTGCACGGGCGCCGCGGCAGCCGACTGACTAGAGTATTCGGCGTTCCAGGCTCCTTACCGCGGCGGACGGTTCGACGCCTTCCAGGACTCTGTCGTCGGGCTGCAGCGACATCAGGCGCGACTCGAGCGGCAGCACGCCGGCCCAGACAGGAATGCTGTAATCCTCGTCCTCGTCATCGGGCATGCCGTCGGAAATCTTCGCCGAGGCCGATTCGATGTCGAGGCGGATGACGCCCGTCATCTTGATTTCCTGCTCGTGCGGCGCACGCAATTCGTCCCAACGCCCGGGCATCGACTGTTCGCTGATCACACGCAGGGCTTCCAGTTTGGCGTCAGGGTCCTCGACGAGTCGCGGCTTGCCGAACACCGTCACGGAACGGTAATGCATCGACGAATTGAACGCCGAACGCGCGAGCACGATACCGTCGAGCAGGGTCACGTTCAGGCATGCCCGGAGCGATCCTTCGAGCCGGCGTATCACCCGCGACTTGCGGGCGCCGTGCAAGTACAGGCTCTCGCCCACGCGGCCGTAGATCATCGGCACGACGACGGGCGTGTCTTCCTGCGTGAACGCGACGTGCGCGACCAGCCCTGCATCGAGGATCGCATGGACGGTTGCCCTGTCGTAGTGCGCTTTCTCGCGCAGCTGGCGGACCTTGTTGAAGTTATCGATATCGTAGGTCTCTTTCATCATGTGAGTCTCAGTGCAGGAACCTCGGCGCAAGCGTCATGGCGACGGCCGCCACCAGCGCAATGCCGATCAGGTTCAGCGCCAGCCCCGCGCGGGCCATTATCGGGATTGTCAGCATCCCGGAACCGAAGACGATGGCATTTGGCGGAGTAGCCACCGGCAACATGAATGCGCAGCTCGCGGCGAGCGTCACCGGGACGGTCAGCATGATCGGGTCGACTCCCGCCTCGACAGCGATCGCGCCGACGACGGGCAGGAAGGTCGCCGTCGTGGCCGTGTTGCTGGTCAGCTCGGTGAGAAAGATGATCATCGCGGCGGCGGCGACCACGATTACCCAGAGAGGCAGATCGCCGATCGCCTGCAGGCTCGTGCCGAGCCACCCGGCAAGCCCCGTGTTCGATACGGCGCTCGCAAGCGACAATCCGCCGCCGAACAGGATCAGCACACCCCAGGGCAGTCGCTCCGCGTAAGTCCAGCGCAACAGCAGCGGGTCTTCTTTCGATCCGCTGGGGACGAGAAACATCGCGATCGCGCCCGCCATTGCGATGCTGGCGTCGTCGAGTGCCGCCAGCCCGGGCAGGTGAGTCAGCAGCGGTCGGGTCATCCACAACAGCGCCATGCAGGTGAAGATGACCGCGACGCGAAGCTCGGGGACCGACATGCTGCCCATTTCCCGCTTCATGCGCCTCAGTTCCGAACGGGCTTCGGTGGAGGTTACGAAGTCCACTTTGAACACGAGCCTCGTCAGCACGAGCCACGACAACGGCAGCATGACGAGGGCCAGGGGAACCCCCACGAGCATCCAGCGCGCAAAATCGATCTCGATGCCATAGGTGTCCTGCATGAAAGCGGCGAGCAGCGCATTGGGCGCGGTGCCCACGAGCGTCATCATTCCGCCGATCGTCGCGCCGTAGGCTACGCCGAGTAACAGTGCAAACTGGAAGTCGTTTCTTCCCTTCTCTGACAGCCCCGCGACGGAGCTGTGGATGACGGCGATGATGGATACGGCGATCGGCAGCAGCATCATCGTCGTCGACGTATTCGTGACCCACATGCTGATGATCGCGCTCGCGACCATGAAGCCGCCGATGAGGGAGCGCCCTTTGCCACCGACGATCTGCAACACGTTGATCGCGATGCGGCGATGCAGGTTCCAGCGCTGCATGGCAAAAGCGACGATGAACCCGCCGAGAAACAGATAGATGACCTTGTTCGCGTAAGGTCTCGCCGTGTCGTGAATCGACGCGATGTCGAGTAGCGGGAACACGACCAGCGGCAGGAGCGCCGTTGCCGCGATAGGCACCGCCTCCGTTGCCCACCAGACAGCCATCATGACGCCGATTGCCGCGGTGCGCCATGCAGCAATGCCAAGACCCTCGGGCGCACCCGCGAGCAGCATCAACAACGCAAGCAACGGCCCGAGAAACAAGCCGACCCACTGATATCTCGCACGACCCTCGTGTTGTTCGTCGTGGGTCAAACCGGACTTCCCCCTGATCGACTCTCTGATGCAACGCGCAAAAAGGGTATCGCGTTCGTCGATAATCGTCGCGAATTTTTACACTTTATCTATATCTTGTGCATCGCTCGCCTTCCTATACAAGATGTAGTAGCATTCCGCCGGTACCAATCCGGTACGCACGGAGATGAGATGCAGTAAGGCAGTTCAGGCAAGTCGCCATGCCGGACGCATGAATCTATGGCGGGTGCTAC
>JAACFE010000164.1 GCA_009937525.1 Gammaproteobacteria bacterium | reverse complement strand
AGTCCATGCAACCGCGCTATCCTGAAAAGACGCCGGTCGATCGACGCAATGGCCGCCAGGTCAAGGCGAACGATATTCCTCCGCAGGGCGTCTACCTGCCAAACAACAACATCCTTGCGCCGCACATGAGGTCGCCCGAGTACGTACAACTGTCGACGGCGGCCGCGATCACGCTGGGGATCATGAGTGGCCGCATGCACGGCTGCGAGTGCACGCGCTGCCTGAACCTGCTGCTGACCTACCCCGAAGGCTGCCGCGCGAACTGCGCGTATTGCGGGCTGGCCCGTCACAGGGAAGCCGATCGTGATTACGCCGATCGCAACTTCATCCGCGTCGACTGGCCGGCGGTGCCGATGGCAGAGATCATCGACATCGTGGCTGCCGACCCCGAGAACAGCCCTTTCCACCGCATGTGCATCTCGATGATCACGCATCCGCGCTCGGAGGAAGATACGTTCACCGTGCTCAAACAGTGGACGGATCGCATCGATCCCGACGCGATCCCCGTCTCGATACTCTCGAACCCGACGACGATGACCCGTGAGGACGTGCAGAAGACCCGCGATCTCGGTGCCGACATCTTCACGGTTGCGCTCGATGCGGCCACGCCGGAGGTTTTCGACCGCACGCGCGGCAAGGGCGTGCAGTCGCCGCACAAGTGGTCCAAGTACTGGGAAATCATGCAGGACGCGAAAGACATCTTCGGGCCGCAGAAATTCGGTGCACACATCATCGTCGGCATGGGCGAGACCGAGTACGAGGTCCTGAACCTCGTGCAGGAACTCGTCGACCTCGGTGGTCACAGCCACATGTTCTGTTTCTTTCCGGAGCAGGGCTCACTCATGGATCACCTGCCTGCGACGCCGCGCGACCAGTGGCGCCGCGTGCAGCTGGCGCGATACCTGATCGACTACCGGGACGTGCGCGTGGAGCAGATGCAGTTCGATGACCTCGGCCGCGTCAGGAGTTTCGGTATTCCCGAGAGCGAGCTGTCGACGATCATCGACGAGGGCATCGCCTTCCGCACGTCCGGCTGCCCGGGCAAGGTGCAGGACGATATCTCGGCGTGCGACCGGCCTTACGGCGATTCGCCGCCCAGTGATATCGCGAGCTACCCGTTCCAGCCGAAGAAGAAAGACATCAAGAAGATCCGCAAGCAGCTCGGCATCCCGGTGCGGGTCGAGTAAGCAGGGCCTCTCATGCCAGCCGCATTCAGGATCATCGATACCGGTGTGCGTGAAGGCCGCGCCAATATTGCCTTCGACGCGGCGCTCATCGAGGAACGGCAGGCGGAGCGGGTGCCCGACACGATCCGCTTCCTGAGTTTCCCGCCGACCGTGCTGATCGGGCGCCACCAGGACCTGAGCCGCGAGATCGACCTCGACTATTGCGAGAAGCACCGTATCGGCACGGTGCGCCGAATCACGGGAGGCGGCGCGATCTACCTTGATGAAGGTCAACTCGGCTGGGAACTCGTCTTCCACCGTGCCTCGCTGGGCATAGCGGCGCTCCCGGACCTTGCGCGTGAGATCTGTAACGCCGCGGCGGCCGGCCTCCAGGCGCTCGGTGTAGACGCGAAGTTCCGGCCGCGTAACGACATCGAGGTCGGTGGCCGCAAGATCAGCGGTACCGGCGGTTTTTACGACGGCGACGTACTGATCTATCAGGGCACCGTGCTGGTCGATCTCAATCCGCAGCGCATGGTGAATGCCCTGCGAGTCCCGCAGAGCAAGCTGGCGAAGCGCGAACTCGACTCGGCCGCGCAGCGGGTGGTTACGCTCAAGGAACTCCTGGGACCGAATACCCCGGACCTGGAGCTCCTCAAGCTGGCGCTCATCAAGGGCTTTAAGGACACGCTGGGCATCGCGGCGGAATACGGCGCGATCACGGAAGGGGAAGAGGCGCTGGCCCGACAGTACTACGAGGAGGAGATCGGTACTGAGGAGTTCCTCAGGGAGATCGACGACCCCGCGGCGGACGAGCAGGTACTGGCCGGCACGCACACAGGCGCCGGCGGCACCATCGATGCCTTCGTCAAGCTCGAGGGTCCGACGCGGTCCAACGTGCAGCGGGTGCTCATCAGTGGCGACTTCTTCGTGACGCCGCCGCGCGTCGTCTTCGACCTGGAATCGGCGCTGCAGGGTGTGCGGCTGGATGAAATCGACGCTGCAATCGAACAGTTCTTCTCATCGACCGAGGTGGACACGCTGAGCGTGAGCCCGGACGATTTCAAGGCGTCGATCACGAACGCGCTCGAGCAGAGGGCGGCCCATGGGTGAATGCAGCAGCGCCGCCGACGCGTTCAAGCTTGCCGGGCGCGGCGAAACGGCGATGAATGTCGTTGCCGTGATCCAGCACACGTCGGGCGAGTACCTCGGCCTGATCGAGGATCACCTCGAGGGTCGCCGCATACGCTTCCAGTATTTCCGGCCTTTCGTCGGCGGCGGCAAGCTGCCGGCACCCGATTTGCCGGCCGACGCACTGTTCCTGCTCGGCGGCGGCCCATGGGGCACGGCCGGCGAACGCGACCTGCCGACGCTGGACAGGGAGGTCGAGCTCGCGAGGCTGCGGCTGGAGGAGGGCACGCCGGTGGTGGGGTTCGGCCTCGGCGCGCAGATCCTCGCCATTGCCGCCGGGGGTGGCTCGGAGCCGGCCGAACTCCTGTTCGAGTCCGGAATTGCCCGAAGGACGCGGGACGACGCGTTGAACGGATTCCTCCCCGAGACCTTCCACCAGGTCGTCTACATGCGTGACCGGCCGCTGCTGCCGCAGGATGCCGAGGTCCTCGCTGTCACCGAGAGCGGTGCGCCGGCGGTGTTTCGTGTCGGCGACAATTCCTATGGATTTCTGGGCAACCCCGGGATTAAGCTCGGCATGGTCGAGGACCTGATCATGGAGTTCGAAGAGGTCCCCGAGAATACGGCGGAGGGACTGGATGCCCTGCGCTCCCTGCAGCGCACGATCGAAGACGAACTCGTGCCGATCATGACCGGACTTGTGCAGTGCACCGCGCTGATGTCCTCGCCAAGGGCGGCGGACTCGACCGCGGACGAATTGGACAAGCAGGTAATTTAGTATATGCTAATGAACTGTTAGACCGCCGCCTGCCGGCGTCTGACGACAGAGAGGATTACAGGAAATGGCTGAAAAACTGATCATCGTCATGGCGAACACCGACCCCCGCAACGGCGAGGAGCTGGGCGCTCCGATTTTCCAGGCGACCGTCGCCGCGGCAATGGACTACGAGGTCGACGTCATTTGCACCGCGACTTCCGGCAGGCTCATGAAGAAGGGCGTCGCAGAGAAGCTGTTCGTCAAGGAGGGCTCGCCGAAGTCCGTGTACAGCTTTATCCAGGACGCGCACGAAGCCGGCGCCAAGTTTTACTGCTGTTCGCCCAATCTCGACCTCTTCGACATGACGC
>JAACFE010000080.1 GCA_009937525.1 Gammaproteobacteria bacterium | reverse complement strand
GCATTGGCGACAAGATTTTTTTCTATCACTCCAACTGCAAGGAACCGGGCATCGTCGGCGTCATGAAAGTCGCAAGCAAGCCTTACGCGGATCCGACGCAGTTCGACCCGGACTCGAAGTATTTCGACCCGAAAAGCAGTGACGAAGACCCTCGCTGGATCCTCGTCGACGTCGAATTCGTTCGCAAGCTCGCACGTCCGATTACGCTCACGGAACTCAAGACGCAGGACGGGCTCGACGGCATGATCCTGCTGCGCCGTGGCAATCGCCTCTCCATCATGCCTGTCGACAAGCGGCACTGGGACCTGATCCTCGGGCTGGAGTAAATGGCGCGACACAAATTACTCCTGGTTGCCCTGTTCGCTGCGCTCCTTGGCGGCGTCGCCTACCTGACTACTCCGCCCGCACTCGTCAACGCGGCGCTGGCGCCGCAGCTTCCGGACGACATCGACGCCTGGCTGGCCGACAGGGAGCAGCAGGTCGCTTCGCAATACGCGCTGATACCCGAAACCGAGAAGCGTGTGACGTGGTTCGGGCCGCCCGGTGAGCGCACGGCCTACGTGGTCGTAAATCTGCACGGCTTCTCCGCCACGCGCCAGGAAACGGCGCCGCTCGCCGAACGCGTCGCTACCGCACTCGCCGCCAACCTGTTCGAGACGCGGCTTGCCGGTCACGGCCACCAGCAGCAGCCGCTGGATGCCGTGGCGGCGGAAGACTGGCTTACTGATGCCGCCGAGGCGCTGGCGATCGGCGCACGGCTGGGCGACAGGATCGTCCTTATCGGCACCTCGACCGGCGGCACGCTGGCGCTCGCGATGAGCGATCACCCGAGCGCGCGGGCCGTGTCGGACATCGTGCTGATATCCCCGAACCTGCAGCCGAGGGATGGCAAGGCCAGCTGGCTGACCCGGCCTGCCGGCCCGTTGATCGCGAAGCTGGTTGCCGGTGATACCCGGAGCTGGCAGGCGCACAACGAGCTGCAGGCGCGCTACTGGTCGACGAGCTATCCGATCGAGGCCGCCGTGGAGGTCATGCGGCTCGTCGATCTGCTGAATTCGCGGTTGCCGATGCGACTCGAGCAGAACCTGCTTGTCTTGCAGTCGCCCGACGACGAGGTCGTTTCGGCGGAAGCCACTCGGGAGGCGTTCGAGCAGATAGATGCGCCCCGCAAACAGTTCATCGAGATTGAAGACGCAGAGGACCCGAGCAAGCACGTGCTGGCCGGCGACATCCTCGCGCCCAACAGTACCAGCAGGATCGCGGCACAGATTGTGAGCTCTATCGCCGAGCGTTAGCTCGCGCCAATTCGATCGTAGAGGTCTGGCGAGCGTTCCAGCGCGAGCATGATGACGAGGTCCCCGGGTTGTGCCCACGCGAGCGCGGAATCGAAGGATTCGATTTCCTCGTCGTTGTGCTCGATCTGGTCTTCGCGCGCACCGCAGCGAAGCAGCTCGTCCTTTATCAGGCCGTAGACCTCGCCCGGGCTTCGACCGCGGTAGTAATGCGCGAGCTCCGAGACGATGACGCGATCGAGGCCTTTCTCCCAGGCGTTGCGCGCCAGTTCGCGGATCAGGTCGTCGGGGCGGTCACCGGCCTGTGCGAAGCACAGTACCTTGCGCCTGCCCTGCATCGCCGCCGCCATGTCGAGCAATGCTGCGATGGCCTGCGGGTTGTGCGCGAAATCGATGATCACCTTGAAGCCATCGAAATCGAAGACGTTTCCGCGCCCCGGGTTCTCTGCCTGGGTCATGGTCGTCAGCCCGCGCCTGATGTCGGCCGTCGATACACCCATTGCGGCGGTGAGTGCCGCCGCGGTCAGCGCATTTGCGGTGTTGTGGCGCGCGGCACCGTTCAGCGTGATCGGTATGTCGGCCGCGCGGCAGAGAATCTCTCGCACCTCCCCGTCGATCCTCACGAGTTCGCCGTCCTGGAGGATGTACGCCGTGCCGCCACCGCTGGTGTGCGACCGTACGACCGCGTTCCCCGGATCCAGCGAGAACCACGCCAGGGTTCCCGGATAATCCCGGGCGCGGCTGACGAGCCTGCGGTCGTCGGCGTTCAGGATCAGGGTGCCACGATCGCGGACCGCACGGCTCACGATCCACTTGATGTCCATCAGTTCGTCGAGACTGCGCGAACCGAAATCGCCGAGGTGATCACGGCCGATGTTGGTTATCGCCGCCGCATTTGCCGTGTATACGCCCAGACCACGGCGCAGCAGTCCGCCGCGCGCCGTCTCGAGGATTGCCGCATCGACCTCCCTGCGGCGCAACACATTGCGCGCGCCGCCCGGGCCGGACCAGTCATCGCGGTCGACGACCTGGTTGTCGACGGCGATGTAGTCCGTGGAACTCATGCCGACCGTATAGCCCGCCGCGCGCAGGATATGCGTGGCCAGCCTGACGGTCGTGGTCTTGCCGTTGGTGCCGGTAACCAATGCCGTCGGCACGTCGCGAAAACGGTCCCAGTCGAGCGCACGCGGGTCCGGAAGCTCTCGCACCGGCCAGGTCTCCGAGTACCTGCCGAGCCCCAGCGAGACTTCGTCGTCGTCCCAGAGCATCGTCACGTCACGTGCCGCGGCCCGTCCCTCGAACTCGACGAGTGCAGGGTTCGCCTCTGCGGCGATCGCCTCGCGGATCCCGGCCAGCGCGCTCGGGTAATCGGGCGCGTCGGCGGCGTTGAATTCGTGGTCGCAGGCCGACCATGCCCACTCGTTGATTGCCGACGCCGCATACAGCGCGTCGATCGGTGCCGTAAACGCCAGGCTGATACCGCCCGCGAGTCGCGCCGTTGCAAACTCGGTGTCATCCCAGCCGAGGTCGGCCAGCATGCGTTCGACGTGCTTCTTCCAGGCCGGGCCCAGGCGCTCCGCCTCGTGCGTCGAGCAGGCGATGTCGAGAATGCTCCCGTGGCCATCGAACAGCAGGCTGGGACCCGTCAATCTGCGCGCATCGAGAAACTGCATCGTTCCCCCTGGGTCGGGCAAGCCCTAGTCCGCTTCTTCCCTGGCGATGCGCACGCCGCGCTCGTCGCTGATCAGCTCTACATCGGCATCAAAACTGAAATCCTCGGTCTCCGGCAACTCGAGGGTGACGGGTGTCGTGGTTTTCACTTCTTCGCCGTGCGCGCCCGAATTGAAATAGATGATCTGTTTCCAGGTCCGCTTGACGTTGTCGCCGAGCACGAGGATGAAGTCGCCCGGCTCCGCCATTTCGAGTGCGCGGAGCGTCGCTTCCTGCTCGTCGGGGATCACCTCGATGGCATCCGCCGGCACACCATCTTCGAGCAGCCTGTCCTTGAGCATGACGGGTACTTCCTCCGGTCCGCGACCGCGCGCATTGTCATCGCGTCGACAGATGTAGTGGTCGAAGCGTCCGGCAGCGATGGCGGCGATGTCCCGGATGTCCTGGTCGCGGCGATCTCCGGGTGCAGCGAGCACCACGAGGCGTCGGCCGTCCGGATCGAAGCGGTCGACCACGTCGCAAATAGCCTTCACCGCCGCGGGATTGTGCGCATAGTCGAGCATCACCCGGAACGGATGCTCGTCGTAGATATTCATGCGGCCCGGCGCCTGGAAGAAGGTCGTATCGAAAGTGCGCAGGCCGTGGCGGATATCCTCCAGGCCGACGCCCATGTTGTAGGCGAGCGCGGCGGCAAACATGGCGTTCTGCACGTTGTGCATGGCACGCCCCTCGAGCGTCGCGGGAATCAGGTGTGTCCACAGCAGCGGCGTGTGCGTCTCGCCGTCATAGATCGTGATCATGTGGCCGTTCATCGCCCGTTCCAGGACGAACGCCTGCCCGCCCGCGTTTATGTGCTGCTTGACCAGCGCATGCGACGGGTTCATCGTCACGTAGGAAAGTCGTCGCGCGTCGGTGTAGTCCGCCATCTGCAGGCACAGCGGGTCATCCGCGTTCAGCACGGCGGCATCCGTCGCAATCTCGACCGGTACGCGTTTGACCTCCGCGAGCTGCTCGATGGTGTCGATGCCGCGCAGGCCGAGATGATCGCCGGACACGTTCAGGCAGGCGGCGACGTTGCAGGTCTCGAACCCCAGACCGCTGCGCAGCATCCCGCCGCGTGCCGTCTCCATGACGGCCGCGTCGACCGAAGGGTCTCGCAGGATCATCTGCGCCGCCTTCGGGCCGGTCATGTCGCCCGGCACGCTGAGTTTGCCGTCGATGTACACGCCATCGGTCGAGGTCAGTCCGACCGTGCGCCCGGACAGCTTCAGGATATGGGCGAGCATCCGCGACGTCGTGGTCTTGCCGTTCGTGCCCGTCACAGCGGCGATCGGCAGGCGGGTCGGCGAGCCGGGCGGAAACAGCATGTCGACAACGGCCCCGCCCACGTCCCGTGGCCTACCCTCGCTGGGTGCGACGTGCATGCGGAAGCCCGGACCCGCGTTGACCTCGCAGATCGCGCCCCCGGCTTCGCGATACGAAAGCGTAATGTCCCTGGTCAGGAAATCGACGCCGCCGATGTCGAGACCGATGGCGCTGATGGCGCGAATCGCCATCTCGCGATTGTCCGGGTGAATGGTGTCGGTTACGTCGATGGCCGTACCGCCCGTCGAGAGGTTTGCGGTGGAGCGCAAATACACGACTTCATCCTTCACCGGCACCGTGTCCTTGTCATAACCGATTTTCTTCAGCAGGCGCTCCGCCTGGTGATCGAACTCCAGGCGCGTGAGGACCTTCTCATGACCTACACCGCGGCGCGGGTCCTCGTTGACGATGGCCACGAGCTGCTCGATCGTATGCTCGCCGTCTCCGACGACGTGGCCGGGTTCGCGCTTTGCGGCTGCGACGAGCTTCCCGTCGATGACGAGCAGGCGGTGGTCGTAGCCCTCGATGTAGCTCTCGACGATGACCGTGCGCCCGTGTTCCCGTGCCTTCTCGAACGCGACCTCGACTTCGTCGGCGGTTTTCAGGTTGATCGACACGCCGCGGCCGTGATTCCCGGCGAGCGGTTTCAGGACCACCGGGAACCCGATAGCCTTCGCCGCACGCACGGCATCCTGCTGTCCGCGCACCAGGCGCTGCTCCGGCACCGGCAGGCCGAGGTCGCGCAGGATACCGTTGGTTTCCTCCTTGTCGCCGGCCAGTTCGACCGCAATATTGCTGGTCTTGCCGGTCGTCGTCGCCTGGATGCGCTGCTGGTAACGCCCGTGGCCGAACTGCACGAGGCTGTAGCGATTGAGCCTGAGCCAGGGAATGTCCCGCTCCTGGGCCGCACGTACCAGCGAGGCGGTGCTGGGCCCGAGCGCCCTGGCCTGCGCGTAGCGGATGAAGCTGTCGCGCTCCTGTGCGAAGTCCCAGTCGGGGGGCGGTGCGTCGTCGGGCTTGACTGCATCGGGCAGCAGGCTCAGCAGCAGCTTCAGTGCCAGCGCGCTGGCCTCCCGTCCGACCGCCTCGTCCTTGTACTGGAACACCATGTTGTAGATGCCCGGCTGTCCCTCGATCGACCGCGTTCGGCCGTAGGTGACCGGCGACCCGGCCACGTTCTGCAACTCGATCGCCACGTGTTCCATGACGTGCCCCAGCCAGGTGCCCTCGTCTTCGCGCAGGCGCCGTACGAAACCGCCCGGCTCCTTGTACGAGCAGCCGTGTTCCTGCAGACCGGGCAGGATTCCGAGCAGCGGCCCGATGAACGCTTCGCCGAGGCGGCGGGTGGGCCACGCCTCGAGTTCGCCGAGGTCGATGATGTGACGGATGACCCTGAAGTGGGCCCAGATATTCGGACCAACGTAAACGTTGGTGCTGACGATTTTCATTGTTGTGTTCCTGTCGTGCCGCTATCCGCCGGGCGTGACGCTTGCCTCTCTGGTCACAGCGTCGAAGTGCCCGCCAGCGATAAGGATGTGCAGCTTTACACCGATCAGGCTCACGGGATCCCCCCGCCGTGCCTGGTCCATGGAAGAATAACTCAGTTCCGTCGGGTCGATGACGGTAATGCCGCCGCTGCCAACCACGTCGAGCTGTTCGTCGGGCCGTATGAACGCCGCGGTATCTTCGTCGAGGCCGAGGCCGACCGCGAACGGATTGTAGGCGAGGGCCGTGAGCAGGCGCCCCAGACGGTCGCGCTCGCGGAAATGCTGATCGATGATGAACTTGTTGGTAAGGCCCAGCCCGGGCGCCATCGTCACCATGTCCGGATGTGGCGTACTGCCCTCGATGCCCCCCGCGATCATGTGCTCGGGCATGAAAGCCGCCCCCGCCGACGTGCCGGCCACGTGCATGCCCGCGGCATTGCGCCGTCGGATGCGTTGCGCCACCTCGGTGCCGCCGATGGTCGTCGACAGTCGCAGCTGGTTGCCGCCGGTCATGAACACGCCGTCCGACTTGTCGATGTAGTCGAGTTCGCTGCTCGACTGGCAATCCTCGCGCGTTTCGAAGGCGAGTACCCTCGCGTGTTTCACGCCGAGCCGACGGAACAGCTTTTCGTAATTGCGGCCGGTATCCTCGATTTCGCTCGCGGTCGGTATGATGCTGATGCGCGAATCCTTGCCGCCACAGATCTCGACGAAGCGATCAAGGATTTCCGGGTCGTGCAGCTTTTCTTCGCCGCCGCCGATAGGGATGATGTAACCGCGGTCTTCGCCGCTTACTTGACTGGACGGGCTCATTAAGACACTTGCTGGGATCGGGCCGGTATTGTACACGACGACCATGACTGAATTGCCACTCGGAAAAACCACTAGCCATCCCGACCGCTACGCGCCGGATACCCTGTACCGCATCGACCGGGCGGACAGTCGCGAGCGCATCGGTATCGGCACGGCGCTGCCGTTTTCGGGCGTCGATATCTGGAACGCGTGGGACCTGAGCTGGCTCGACGAGCGCGGCCGGCCGCAGGTGGCCACGGCGGAGATCCGCATCCCCGCGGATTCCCCGGGTATCGTCGAATCAAAATCGATGAAGCTTTACCTGGGCTCGTTTGCCATGTCCGAGTTTGCATCACCGGGCGCCGTGCGCGATTTGATTACAGCGGATCTCGGGACGTGTACCGGCAGTGCCGTATCGGTCCGGATCGACACACTGGTCGCCAGCCAGGGCCGCGGCCTGCAGCGCATGCCCGGCGTGCCGCTCGACCGAATCGGCACCGAGTGCGCGGAGTGGAAGGTCAACGCGGACCTGTTGCGCATCGATCCGGACGTGGTGGTCAGCGAGGAACTGTATTCGGACGCGTTACGAAGTCTGTGTCCCGTAACGGGGCAGCCGGATCTCGGCAGCGTGCTGATCTGCTACGAGGGGCCCAGGATCGACCGCGCGTCGCTGTTGCAGTACATCGTTTCCTACCGGCGGCACCAGGATTTTCACGAAAACTGCGTCGAGCGCATGTTCGTCGACCTGCTCGAACGCTGTGGCGCGAGAAAGCTGACCGTCTACGCCCGCTACCAGCGGCGGGGCGGAATCGATATCAATCCGTTCCGCTCGAACTTCGAAGACTCACCGAGAAACCTGCGTCTCTGGCGGCAATAGCCCTCGGCAAGCGCACCGTGCCTCAGTCGAGATCCTCGGCATCCAGGCGGTGACCCCAGCCCTTCTTCGCCTCGAGGTAGCGGCGGTTCGCCTCGGTCACGCCGGTAACGTGCTTGACCGGGGTAACGTCCGTGAGGCCGTGCGCCGCCAGGTCGGCGAGCTTCTTCGGATTGTTGGTCAGCAGGCGAAAGGGCTTCTCGCCGTGAAAATACCGGATCAGGGTCGCCGCGTCGCTGAAATCACGGGAGTCGTCCGGCAGCCCCAGTGAGCGGTTCGCCTGGTAGGTGTTCTCGCCGGCATCCTGCAGCAGGTAGGTCGCGGCCTTCGCCCACAGGCCGATACCCCGCCCTTCATGGCCGGACATGTAGACCAGCATGCCGCCCTGCTCGTCATCGGCAATGGCTGCAAGCGCGTGCTGCAGCTGCGGCCCGCACTCGCAGCGTTCCGAGCCGAAGACATCGCCGGTAAGGCAGCTCGAGTGCACCCGTATCAGCGGATCCGTCCACGTGTCGGGATCGCCGATGATGAGCACGCAGTTCACGGCCATCGACGACGCGAGGTTCGCGAACAGCGATTGCGTGTGCTGTGCGCGCAGCTGGTCCGCCAGTTCCTGCACTTTTGACAGCTCGGTGTTCCGGACACAGGCATACCAGGTCACGTTCAGCCGCAGGCCGCCGATCGTGAGCGGCATCGGGATGGGCCCCAGCATGCTGATGGCCTGGCCGCCGCCCGCCTCGTCCGGATCGAGCCTGCGCCCTTCCCGGTCGATGCGGATCAGCTTGCCTTCAGCCACCAGGCGCTTGCGAACAGCGGGATCGAGGTAGGTGAACATGGGGCCGCATTATGACGGACCGGGAAGGCCGCGGGAATCGTCCCGGCAAAAGTGCGGAAAAAGCTTGCTGACCCATTGGTCATTAATTATACTTACTGACCATTGAGTCAGTAAGAGATCGCCATGGGGCAGCCGCGCTATCAACGCCGCAAGGAAGACCGTCCGCAGGAAATCACGGAGGCGGCCTTCGCCGCGTTCGCCGAAAAAGGCTTCACGGCCACCAAGGTCGAGGAGGTCGCCCGGCGCGCCGGCGTCAGCAAGGGACTCCTGTACCTCTATTTCAAGACCAAGGAGGAGCTGTTCAAGGCCGTCATCCGCAGCGTCGTCACGCCGCGTGTCGACGAACTGACCCGCACGCTCGAGCGCTCGGAACTCGGCGCCGAGGCATTCATCCGCGGGCCCCTGCTCGCGTTCATGCAGCGCCTGCCGGGCTCGCCCGCGAGCGTCGTCGTCCGGCTGATGATCTCCGAGGCGCCGAAGCACCCCGATCTCGTCGAGTACTACTGGCAGAACGTGGCCTCGCGCGGGCTCGGCGCACTCCGGCAGCTGCTCGACCGCGGCGTTGCGAATGGCGAGTTCCGCCGTAGCGCCGTCAATGACCTGCCGCAGCTCTTCCTGGCCCCGGTCATGATGTCGATCGTCTGGGGCATCGTATTCGCGGACCGATCGCTCGATACCGACAAGCTGATCGAGACGCAGGCCGACATGATCCTCGCCTACATCAAGGCATGACGGGAGCAAACGGATGCGTCCAATTCACCTGATCGTCACCGGCCTTGCCGCACCGTTACTCGTGGCGTGTGACAACCCGAACAATCTCAACATCGTCGTCGGCGAACTGGCATCCGACCGGATCGAACTGATCGCGGAGGTCAACGAACCCATACTCGAGATCCTCGTCGCGGAGGGAGAAGCCGTGTCCGCCGGCCAGCTCCTCCTCCGCCAGGACGACACGCGCGCCAGTGCGCGCCTGCGTGAGGCCGAAGCAGCCGTCGGCCAGGCAAAGGCACGGCTCGACGAGCTGGTCCGCGGTCCCAGGCAGGAGCAGATCACCCAGGCCCGGGCCAATCTCGAAGGCGCCAGCCGCGACATCGAGTTCCGGCGCACGGAATTTCAGCGGGCGAAGGATCTCCTGGAAAAGGAACTCGCGTCCCCGCAGGCGCGTGACCGTGCCAGGGCCGAACTCGACGCCGCGGAGGCCAATCTCGGGTTTCGCAAGGCGCAGCTCGAGGAACTGCTCGCGGGCACCACCGTCGAAGAGCTTGCGCAGGCGGAACAGGCCTTACAGCAGGCGCAGGCAAGGCGCGACAACGCGACCGTGGACGTCGAGCGCCACCGGCTCGTTGCCCCGGTGGACGGCCTGTTCGACACTCGGCTCTTCGAGCCCGGCGAACGCCCGCCCGCCGGGCAGCCGGTGGCCGTGATGCTGGGCGGCAGCCAGCCCTACGCCAGGATCTACGTCCCAGAACGCCTGCGAGCGCGGGTCCGGCCCGGCACCGATGCAAGGATTGCCGTCGACGGGATCGACGCGTCCATCGGGGGCAGGGTGCGCTGGGTTGCGCATGAGGCGGCGTTCACCCCGTATTTTGCGCTGACGGAGCGGGACCGGGGCCGGCTCACCTATCTCGCGAAGGTCGATATCGAGGCGCAGCAGGAGCGTCTCCCGGACGGCGTGCCGGTCGAGGTGGAGCTTCTGCTGCCGGACGACGGTCAATGAGCCCGGAATTCGCGATCCAGGCACGCGGGCTCACCAAGCGTTTCGGCGATCTCATCGCCGTGAGCCAGCTGGACCTCGATGTGCCGCGGGGGGAAATATACGGCTTCCTCGGGCCGAACGGCTCCGGCAAGTCGACCACGATACGGATGCTCTGCGGCCTGCTGATGCCCAGCGACGGCAATGCCTTCGTACTCGATACCGAGGTGCCCGGCGACGCCAGGCTGCTCAAGCCGAGAATCGGCTATATGACGCAGAAGTTTTCGCTGTTCGGTGACATGACCGTGTACGAAAACCTGCAGTTTATCGCCGAGATCTACTCGTACCCGCGCCGCGATCGCAGCACGCGTATCGAAGAACTCCTCGAGCGCTACAACCTTGGCGACCAGAGGAAGCAGCTCGCCGGCACGTTGAGCGGCGGCCAGAAGCAGCGCCTCGCCCTCGCCTGCGCCGTGCTGCATCGCCCGGAACTGTTGTTGCTCGACGAACCGACGAGCGCCGTCGATCCGCAAAGCCGTCGCGATTTCTGGGCCGCCCTGTTTCGGCTGGCGGAGGCCGGCACGACGATTCTCGTATCGACCCATTACATGGACGAAGCCGAACGCTGCCACCGACTCGCAATCCTCGATCGTGGCGTCAAGGTCGCTGATGGCACGCCGACGGAACTGCAGGAGAACACCGGTATGCACGTGGTCGAGGTCACGGCCGCCAACCCCTACCACGCGCAGGTCGTGATCGCGACGATCCCGGATGTCGCAAGCGTGACCCAGCTGGGCGTGAGGCTGCGCGTGCTCATACCCGGCGCTCATGACGACCCGACGGGCATCGTGGACGCGGCATTGCGCAGCGCAGGCCTCGATGCGCGGGCGACACTGTCCTCAGCAACGCTCGAGGATGTCTTCGTCGCGGTCACGCTCAAGCCACGGAGGCAGGCAGCGTGAAGTCTCTGTCGAGAATCTTCGCCATTCTCGTCAAAGAGGTGCGCCAGCTCCGGCGGGACCGATTGACGTTCGGCATGGTCGTCGGGCTGCCCGTGATGCAGATGCTGTTGTTCGGTTACGCCATCAACACCGACGTCCGCAACCTGAAGACGGCGATCGCCGACCAGGCGGACACGCATCTCTCGCGCCAGTTCGTCACCGAACTGGCGCAGACCCAGGTCGTCAATCTCGTCGGCAGCGTGGACACGCCACAACAGCTCGAGGAACTCCTGCGCGACGGCTCGATCTCGATCGGCGTCCACATTCCGCACGACTTCGATCGCCGTGTCGTCGACCGTACCCGTGCCGCGTCGCATCTCCTGGTCGACGGCAGCGACCCCACGATCCTGGGCGTGGCGAACCAGCTGCGCGCCATGCCGTTCGGCTTCGATGCGGGCAGTGCCGGCACGGCCGCACCGCAGTTGATCGAGGTAAGGCCGTACTACAATCCCGAGCGCCGGACTCCGGTCAACATCGTCCCGGGGCTGATGGGCGTGATCCTCACGATGACCATGATCCTGTTCACGGCCGTGGCGATCGTCCGGGAACGCGAGCGCGGCAATCTCGAATTACTCATCAACACGCCCGTCAGTTCCGCGGAACTCATGATTGGCAAGGTCGTCCCCTATATCCTGATCGGCATGCTGCAGCTCGCGCTCATCCTGGCTGTCGGCAGGCTGCTGTTCGATGTGCCGGTGCGCGGCAGCATCCTCGACCTCTACCTCGCTGCGTTTGCATTCATCGCCGCGAACCTGGCACTCGGGCTGTTCATATCGACGGCGGCGCGGACACAATTCCAGGCGATGCAGATGACGGTATTCATCCTGCTCCCGTCGATACTCCTGTCCGGCTTCATGTTCCCGTTCGAGGGCATGCCGCTGGTTGCGCAATGGCTCGGCGAGGCCCTTCCCAACACCCATTTCATCCGGCTGACCCGCGGCATCATGCTGCGCGAAGCCTCGATAGGCGAGCTGTACCGCGATGTGGGCTATCTGCTTGGCTTCGCGCTCGTGGCGATGACGGGGGCTGCGTTGCGCTTCACAAAGCGGCTCGACTAGGGGCCGCCGGACGGGCTTCAGGGGCCACGCAAAGGCTCGCAAAATCGCGTCCATTCTGGTCCAATCGGGTCGGACGCGCTTACAGTCTGTATACTCCGTTCCCGATATTCTGAAAATTGATAGTCCGCCAAGCATGAACCAGCAATCCGAGCACTCAGCAACCGTATTCATCGTTGACGACGACCCGGCGATCCGGTTTGCAATGCAGGCCCTGATGGATTCCGTCAACCTGAATCACGAAATCTATGGTTCGGGCGACGAATTTCTCGAGCAGGTGACCGAAGAGCGCCCCGGGTGCCTGGTACTCGACATCCGGATGCCCGGGCTCGGCGGCCTCGAGCTGCAGGAAGAGCTGCTGAAGCGGGGCAACAGCCTGCCGGTCATTTTCATCACGGGCCACGGCGACGTGCCCATGGCGGTCGAGGCGATGCAGAAGGGCGCCGTCGACTTCATTCAGAAACCCTTCCGGGATCAGGACTTGCTCGACCGGATTCGCGAGGCGCTGAAGACCGACCGGGAACGCCGCGAAGAACAGCAGCAACATGCCGAGGTTGAAGAACGTATTGCGCGGCTCACGAATCGCGAACGCGAAGTTTTCGACCTCGTCGTTACAGGCAAGCCCAACAAGGTGATCGCTTACGAACTCGGTGTCAGCCAGCGGACGGTCGAGATTCACCGCGCACGGGTGATGGAGAAGATGCAGGCGAGATCACTCGCCGATCTCGTCAAGATGCACATGCATCAGGAGTGACGCGCCCGGCGTTCCTCCTCGAGGCGCGCACAGTCTATACAGTGGTGCGCGTAAGGATGGGCCTGAATTCGGCCGCGTTCGATCTCGGTCCCGCAGTCAACGCAGATCCCGAATTCGCCGGCCTCCATGCGCTGCAGCGCCGCAGATATGTTGCGGAGTTCCGCGCGCGCCTCGTTGCCCAGGGCATCGACGACCTCGCTGTCCTCCAGCTCCTTGGCACGCTCCTTCGAATCGGGGTGGTAGCCACGCCGGAGATTATTCGTGATCCGCTCGAGCCGAACGGTCAGTTCTTCCTTCTTTCTTTCGAGCCGCTCCCTGAGCGCATCGTATGACTCGGCCTGCATGGGCACAATCCTCCCCTGGGCGCTGCCTCCAGAACCCTGATTCCCAGCCATTAATCTAAGCGCATTGGCAACGGAGCCGCATCAGTAAATCCACTTATCAAGCCGTACGTAAAATCCGAGATACGCTAGGGATCACGCCTTATGGAAGGGAAAATGAAGCGGAATTACGCTTGCTCCAACGAGTAATTCTCTCCTGTCCTGACAACCATCGGGTACGACAATGCATGAATTATCGAAGATCCTGTCCGTTATCGACCCGACTGTAAAAGAGCAGCCGGGCATGCATCGCGCTGCGTGGCTGGCCAAGAAGACGGGCGCCGCACTCGAACTGCTGGTCTGCTACTACAACGAATACCTGAGCGGTGACCGCCTGTTCGA
>JAACFE010000163.1 GCA_009937525.1 Gammaproteobacteria bacterium | reverse complement strand
TGCCGTAGTTGACCGGTTCAAATCGTCCGATGATTTGGACGCTATCACCCGGGTTGACGAGAACAGTATCCTTCCAGCCGCGCTCGGCTCCCGTTGGCTCCGCGCCGTTTCGATTCAGCACCTGCCATTGAATAGCGTGCGCATGGAAAGGATGCGGGACCGGCGAGGTATTCGTAATCTCCCAGATCTCCGTCGCACCCTTTTCCACCATTTCGTCGACACGATCTTCCGAGTACTGCTTGCCGTTGATTAGAAATACGCCCGGCGCGTGTGACCATGACATCACGAATGTGCGTTCGTTGGTCGCATCTTCAGTGGAGAGCCGATTCCAGATTTCTGCACCCTGCGGCAACTGGTCATACAACTGCACGTCGTCCGCAACTGCTGTATCGACGTCGAATCGCATAATGTCGATTCCTTCGCCTGGCAACCGAGGCTCGCCCGAGCCATGCATTCCGCCGTGATGGCCGCCGCCCATTCCACCCATGCCGCCGTGGTTTGGCGAGGAGTCGAATTGGTTCATGCCCATTGCCGGTCCACCCATGAACGGCTTACTTACCAACATCAAGCGGTCACCAACTTGATCTGCCGCAAAATCGATGACGATCGCCGCACGCTCCCCGGCGCTGAGAACGACGTGGTCTGCCTGCACCGGCTCCGGTAGCCAGCCGCCATCGCTGCCAACGATGGTGAATGACCGGCCATCGTGCAGCGCAAAATCATAGGTTCGGCTGTTGGAGGCGTTGTACAGCCGTAATGTGTACTTGCGTGTTTCGACGGTGAGCCGGGGTAGCTCTGCGCCGTTGACCAGTGTTGTTCCGCCCATCATGCCGAATCCTGACATGTGATCGTCCGAATAGGTCAAGAGCCGTTCGCCCGACACCTCGGCCTCGAACAAGCGGTCCTGCACGACCACAGGAATATCGTGTTCGACCGCAGGCACTTGGTTCCCTGACCGTAACTGATCATGGATGTCGTCTGTCAGAAGAAATACACCGGCCAGCCCGCGATAGACCTGTTCGGCGGTCTGACCGTGTGGATGCGGGTGAAACCATAACGACGCGGCAGGCTGATCCAGGGTGAAGTTGTAGAGGCGCGATGAATTCGCGGCGACCGGTTCGGTTGGGCCACCGTCCTCAGGGCCGGGCACCTTGAATCCGTGCCAGTGAATCGTGCTCATGTCCGCAAGTTCGTTCACCAGCGTGAGAAACATCTCGTCTCCCCGCCTTGCGCGAATGACGGGCGGCAGTTGCATGCCGTTGTAGCGCAGCATCGGCGTGGTCCAGCTCGTTCCAGGCGCCTGGATCGTAACGTCGACGTCCGGCACCGCGCGCAATGTGTATCTCCCGGCCGCGTTCTGCGAGTCACCGTCTTCGTCTGTGAGAACAGGCAGATGCTGAAATGCCGGAAGATTGTCCGCTGTAAGATTTTCTGCGGTCGTCGCGATGCCATCACGATGCTGCGCGTGCATCATGTCGAACGGCGTAAGGTCCAGCGCCATCAGTTCGAGATGACGTCGGAACTCTGCCGATCCGTCGCCATTGAAAACCGTCTGCAGATCGTGGTGCAGCATGCCGGCGCGAGCCTGGGCGTATCGCAGTGCGTGATCGTGCTCGGCCATGTAGAAAGGGCCTCCCGATGCGTGCATGAACGAGATCGGGTCGCTGCCGGCGTGGCCGTCGAGCACGCCATCGTGCATATCGAGGCCGAGCGCTTCCATCAACTCGAACATTGATTGAGGCGAGAGGCCGGTTTCATTGGCGTAATGAGAAAACGCTCTCGCCCGGTGCCAGGCCAGCGAATCGCCGGCGTGGGCAGGCGTAAGCGGAGCGCCGAAATGCATCGGCCGGTCTGCATTGGATTCTGTACCCGGCGGCCTGGAATCGCCAACAAATAGACCGTGGTAGGTATCGACAGCGTGCGTCATTGCCTGTTGAAGACCATTCCCGGCACCCATCGAGTGCCGGACCATGTGCGCAACAATCGTGGTCTCAGGCGTCAGGACGACTTCGTGCGCATGGGACTGAAGATCCGCTGCAGAGACTACGGCACAAAGCCCGTCGCCAGGATCGACATCGACGCGGCTGCCCGTGGCCTCGTCCATGAAATACCCGCCACGGGTCCTTACCTCGACGTAGGTATGTTCCGCCAGATCGACAGTAAGCTCGAAGCTTCCGTCTCGCGTGTGGCCAGATGCCAGTACATGGCCGTCTGGACTCATGATTTCCAGCGTCGAATCGTGCATGGGCCCTTTGAGTGCCTGGCCCGTGATCGTCACCGAGTTCGGGGTTGAGCCACCCGTCGGCGGCGCATTGACCGGTGTTGCTCCACCGGACCCGCGGCCTCCGCAGGCGGAAATCGTCATAGCGACAGCAAGGTACACGATTGCGACCGCACTCGTAGAGCGCCGAATCGGCAATAAGCCTCTGATTGTCATAGTGTTACCCGCGACTGCACGCCAATAATCAGTCGTCGGCGCGGCTGGATATCCACTAAGGTACTCTCGCGCGAATAAGTGCAGTATAGGTACTTGCAACTACGGTCTTGTCACTGAACGGACTCCGAGGACGCGAATACGAGTGGGTCGAGTCGCGGTCCGAACAGCGAGGTACTTGATGAGCGACTGCGGATGTGAAGCACCGGAGGTGAAGACGGAACAGGAGCGACGTGTCCTGCGCATTGCTCTGGGCCTGAACGCCGCCATGGCGGTGATTGGCGGCTTGGCAGGCTGGATTGCGCAGTCCACCGGGCTGCTGGCCGATGCGCTGGACATGCTCTCCGACGCGACCGCCTATGCGATTGCCCTGCTGGCCATCGGCCGCTCTGCGTTATTCAAAATCAGAGCCGCGACACTTAGCGGAGGAATCTTGCTCGTGCTCGGACTTGGGGTCCTTTTCGAGGTGGGCCGACGTCTGATCTACGGGGCCGAGCCGCTGAGCGAATGGATGATTGGAACGGCTATCCTGTCGCTGGTTGTCAATTTGACCGTGCTGCGGTTGCTGGCCCCGATGAGATCGGGCGAAGTGCATCTGCGAGCAACGTGGCTTTTTACTCGGGCCGACGTAGTGGCAAATCTTGGCGTGATTTTCGCTGGCCTGCTAATCCTGTGGCTCGGTGTGCCGTATCCGGATTACGTGATCGGCACTTTGATCGGTCTCTACGTCGTCAAAGAGGCGGTAGAGATACTGCGGGATGCCCGGTCAGAGGCGACCAACGAATTCGAAGATGCGCGATCTGGCCTGTGAGGCAGTTTGGGGCAAGGGACGAGGTCTGGAGGCCGTGGCGGGCACGGGCACCTTTGCCGCGGCTTTCATTCGCGCCGAGTTGATCCCGCTGGGTAGATCGCTGCGCAAACTGATGATCGACGACACTCGAGGCGATATTGAGAGAATTTCTTCAGAAATCACCTCAGAATCGCTTAGAATTCGAGTACTCTCACTTTTATGCTCAGCCAGACCTGAGTGAGACGTAACTCCCTGAAAAGCGGGTGTAGTTCAATGG
>JAACFE010000162.1 GCA_009937525.1 Gammaproteobacteria bacterium | reverse complement strand
CGAAGCGCAGGCTTGCTGCGAAGCAAACCGCGAAAGCATGGAGCGCATGTTCCAGAAATCGATGTCGAAGTAGCACCAGACTACAACAAGACATAACGACTTATTGAGACGCCGCGCTTGTCGCGGCGTTTTTTATACCCGTTCCGGCTGCGGCAGGAATACCGTCGGCACGGTTGATCAGAACCTCGACTTCGTCCCAGTCCAGCGTACCCGCACGACTGCCCGTCACCGCGATGAACTGTTCCGTCACGTAGGTCAGCGGATCCTTCGGCTGGACCGCGATCTCGCTGCTCTCGCCGGCCACGTCGTCGCCGGTATCGACGTCGATGTCGGCAGCAACCAGTTCCTCGTTGCCCTCCGAAACGGCGGCTTCGAGCACAGGATGAACTTCCATCACGAGTTCGTCGCCGAACCAGCCGATCTTCACCGGGGCGTTGATGATTCGTACCGGCGTATTCACGTCCACGTTCGGAAACAGGTACTCGATGTCTTCGGGAAACATGCGAATACAGCCATGAGTAACGCGCATGCCGACGCCCGCGGGCCGGTTGGTGCTGTGAATGAGATAGCCGGGCAGGCCGAGCCGCATGGCGTATTTGCCCAGCGGGTTCTCCGGTCCGGGCGGCACGACCCGCGGCAAGGGCCGACCCTCCGCCGCATGCTCTTCACGCACCGATTGCGGCGGATACCAGCTCGGGTTGGTCACTTTCGAAACAACGCTGGTCAAACCGAGCGGCGTTTCCCAGTCCATGCGCCCGATACTGATCGGATACGTCATGACGTACGCCGGCTCATCTGCAGCCGGTTCCGGATAGTAGTAGAGCCGGTACTCCGCGAGATTGAGTACGATGCCGTGCCGCGGCCCCGGCGGCAATACGAAACGTGTCGGCAACACCACTTCGGTGCCCTCCCCCGGCACCCAGATGTTGACATCGGGGTTCGCGCGAACGATATCGTGATAGCCGAGACCGTTTCGGCGGGCTATATCGATGAGCGTGTCTTCCTCGCGCGCCGTCACCGTAGCGACAGCGCCGACGACGTCGTAACCCTCCGGCGGAAGTTCGTAGATCTCCGCACGCGGCGATGTACCAAGGAGGACGGCTGCAACGGTAAAGGTGATGCGCATCGTCGTCATTGGCCGACCTCTTCACGCTCGATCACTTCGATCTCGGTTTCACAGGCCAGCAACCACGCCTGCATCGCCTCGCTCTGCAGTACCCGCTGTGGGTAGTGCGCGGCGGACTCCGGAAGGTTTATGCCGTAGGTCCTGAGCCTCAGTACTACCGGCGCATACATGGCGTCTGCAATACTGAAATCACCAAATAGCCAGGATCCGTTGTCGCCGTAGCGGCGGTGGCAGTCCGACCAGATGTTGATGATTCGGTCGATATCGTTGGTCAGTTCGTCGGGCAGCGCGACGCGACGGCCCATCGCACGGCAGTTCATCGGCATCCGGGAGCGGAGTTCCTCGAAGCCGGAATGCATCTCCGCACTGATGCTGCGCGCATGCGCGCGCGCCGCAACATCCGCGGGCCAGAGTTTCCTGTCGGGCCAGCGTTCCGCCACGGTCTCCGCAATCGCCAGCGTATCCCAAACCGTAACATCATCGAGCAACAGCACAGGCACCCTGCCGGCAGGACTGAACTCGGCTATCTCCCGTGCCGTATCGTCCGTATCCAGCGCAATTCGATGTTCGTCGAAATCGATGTCCGCTTCCCGCAACAGGAACCAGGCCCGCAGGGACCAGGATGAATAGTTCTTGTTGCCGATGATCAGTTTCGGTCTCATGTCTGTCTTCGCTCGACGGTAATTGCCCTGTACGGCGACCGGTCACGATTGCCGGGGCAATGGTAAACCATTGTCCTGCAACGCGTCTTGCCCGATTTCACGTATTGATTGACCGGTCGCGGAGAGGTCGGTAGCCTGTCGCTTCGATCCTGGCATGCACCGCAGATGAGCCTAAGACTGTCTTTCGAACTCAGCGATCGTGATCTGCGCTTCTTTCGCAACGCGCTCAAAAGATCACGCGACGTCGTAACCAGCGCGGACGAATCTGAAATCATCGATGCCATCCGCAGTGTAATCGACGATATTCGCAAGAGCACGCCTCTGCCCGACTTCGTCGCCACGCGACTGCCGGAACTCGAATCAATGCTGCAGATGCTTGCCGATGACGAATGGCGGCTGCCCGCCGCCGAACGCGAGCGCATCCTGGCCGCGTTCGTATATTTCGGCGATCCCGAGGACATTCTTCCCGATGATATTCCGGTCATTGGCTATCTCGATGACGTCATCATCCTGGAACTCGTTGCCCGCGAATTGCAGCATGTTCGCGAGGCCTATGAGGACTACTGCCGGTTTCGCGACGAATTCGACAGCAGACATGATGATGGTATCGATGCCGCGATCCGTCGCGACCGCCTGGATCGTCGGCGGCAGCAACTGCATCAACGAATGCGTCGGCGGACCGCACGATTCCGGAAAGCAAATATCTGGTAACTCGCCGGCCGACCGCGCTACAGGCGCATCAGGACCGAGCCCCAGGTAAATCCGCCGCCAAATGCTTCCATGAGCACGAGCTGACCGGGCTTGATGCGCCCGTCACGAATGCCGACATCCAGCGCCATGGGCACGGACGCGGCCGAGGTGTTGCCGTGATCCTGAACCGTCACGATGACCTTCTCCATCGGCAGGTCGAGACGCTTGGCGGTCGCCTGGATAATGCGGATGTTCGCCTGGTGGGGCACGAGCCAGTCGAGTTCCTCCTTGCTGACACCCGCCGACTCCAGCGCCTGCAGCGCTATATCGCCCAGCTTGCTGACGGCTACCTTGAAGACTTCCTTGCCGGTCATCATGATCGATGCCTCGTCGGTACCGGCCTTTTCGAGCTGATTCGACGCACCGACGGGATAATAGAGCAGGTCTTTGTACTGGCCGTCTGCACACAGGTGCGTCGTGAGTATTCCGGGCTCCTCCGACGGTTTGACGATGACCGCACCCGCACCGTCGCCGAACAGTACGCAGGTATTGCGATCACTCCAGTCGACGAGTTTCGTGATGCACTCCGCGCCGATGACCAGCGCGCACTTGACTTCGCCGGCCTTGATGAACTTGTCGACCGTCGTAAGAGCGTAGATGAAGCTGGTGCACGCCGCTTCCATGCCGATCGACGGGCATGCCGGTATCCCCAGCCGGTGCTGGACCAACGTCGCAACGTTCGGAAAGATCAGGTCGGGGGACGTCGTGCCGATCGCAATGAAATCGATGTCCTCGGGCGCCACGCCCGCCGCTTCCATTGCCTCCTTCGCCGCCTCGACGCACATGTCGGATGTCGTCTGGTCCGGCGCAACGGCGTGCCGGCGCTCCACGCCGGTGCGCGTACGAATCCATTCGTCGGTCGTATCGACGATCTTCTCGAGATCAAAATTCGTCAGAATCTTCTCGGGCAGGTAACGACCGGTGCCGGCAATCTTCGTGTAAATCATTCGGCCACCTGTGAATGA
>JAACFE010000079.1 GCA_009937525.1 Gammaproteobacteria bacterium | reverse complement strand
AGCCGGGGCGCCTCACGGTGCCCCGGCCCTGGTTTCATTTCGCCCACGCGCCGTCAGCGAATCTGCAGCATCAGCGCGCGATCGCCGCGCTGCACGAGCAGGAACAGAATTCGGTTACTCGATGCAATTTCGTTCAGTTCGCTCAGCGACCTGACGGGCCGGCGGTTGATTGCGGTAATAACATCGCCGGCGCGCAAACCCCGTTGCGCGGCGGGACTTCCCGCCTCGACTGCGGTCACTTCCACACCGCCATCGCGGGTCGTCGACTCCTCGGCGAATTGCGCCCCGACCAGGCCCGGGTGAATTTCCGCGCCGACGCTTGCCGTCGTGCGCAGCTGACCCAGCGCCGTGCTTGTCGTGCGTTTGTCATTCCCGCGAACGTACTCGATCTCGACTTCGTCGCCGGAACGCATCAGGCCGATCGTGTTTCTCAACTCCGATGCACCGACAATCTTCTTGTCATTGACACCGACAATGATGTCGTCCACCTGGAGGCCCGCATCTTCGGCCGCAGAACCGGGCTCGACCCGCGTGATCAGGGCGCCACTCGTTACCGAGGAACTCAGTGCCTCGGCGACCTCGGCATTGACGTCCGCAATCGATACGCCGAGCAGCCCGCGCCGCACTTCGCCGAAATCGAGAATCTGGCGCATGATCGAGCTCGCGATTTGTGTGGGCACCGCAAAACCGATACCGACGTTGCCGCCAGTGCGGCTGATGATCGCCGAATTGATGCCGACGAGTTCGCCACGCAGGTTTACGAGCGCCCCGCCGGAGTTTCCGGGATTGATCGACGCGTCGGTCTGAATGAAGTCCTCGTAGCCGTCCCGGCTGATGCCGCTGCGGCCGAGCGCGCTGACGATACCCGATGTGACGGTATGGCCGAGGCCGAACGGGTTGCCGATCGCAAGCACGAAGTCGCCGACCCGCACACCCTCGGAGTCGCCGATCGGCATGTCGGTCAGGCCGCTGGCGTCGACCTTGATGACGGCAATGTCGGTCGCGGCGTCTGACCCGACTATCTCGGCGTCGAACACTTCGCCGTCGATCGTAGAAATCTGGATCTGGTCTGCCTGGTCGACCACGTGGTGGTTGGTCAGGATATAGCCGTTATCGGCGTCGACGATGACACCTGAGCCCGCGCTGGCGACCTCGCGCTGCCCGCCACCAGGCACGTCGGGCAGGCCGAAGAAGCGGCGAAACGCTTCGTCGCCGAAGTGCCCGCCCGCAGAGACCGTCTGGCTGACGCGGATGTTGACGACGGCAGGCGACACTTTTTCGACAAGCGGCGCCAGGCTCGGCAACTCCTCGTTATTGACCATCGCCGGGAGAGCTGCCCACGTCGTCGCAGACAGAATCAACAGCAGGCCGGCAGAGAGTTTTCGGAAGTTCCTGATCATTTATTGCGTGCCTCAAGCTTGAAGTTGCCGCATCTCAATGTACGGCTTCGCGGCTGAATCGCCGGTGAATACGGAATTATAGGCCTAATGCGGTCGACACCGACACGTCGGATTAGTTCCGGCAGGCCTCGTCAACAAATGATGCGCGGGCGCGACCAGTCGTCGCGCCCACGCGGCGGCAGCCTCAGGCCGCCTCTACTTCGATGCGGCGCGCCCGGACCTCCGGCACCTTGGGAATAGAAACTTCCAGGATGCCGTTCCTGCAGTGTGCCTTGATATTTTCGGCATCGGCGGTATCCGGGAGCGAGAAGCGACGGAAGAAACGGCCACTGACGCGCTCCATGCGCTGCAGCCCGGCGTCCTCGCTTCCCGATTCCCGGGCGCGCTGGCCGGCGATGCTGAGTACGCCGGCGTCCATGCTCACTTCGATGTCGGCCGGATCGACGCCGGGCACATCCGCGCGCAGGACGAAACGCTCTTTCTCTTCGATAATGTCGACCGCCGGTACCCAGTCGGCTACAGGCGCCTCGCTGTCCCCCGCCGGAATCCGGCGCGCGGCCAGCCGGTCGAGGTCCCGGTGCAGCAGGTCTACTATGCTCCAGGGCTCAAATCGTGTCAGGTTCATGCTACTTGCTCCTTCTTTACGGTCCGTGGCGCCGCTGCGGGTCGCCAGCCAATTGCTTGTGAGCGCTTATCTGTGGGCTCGCCGAGGCAATTCAAGGCGCCGGAAGATGCCTTTTCGGGCTGCTCGAGCGCCGTTTTTGCAGCGTCATGCGACTTGACTTAATGGCACTATATGTAGTGAATACGAGATTTCACAAAAGTGTCACTTTTTTTGGTGTTTTTTTAATGTAAATAATTTGATAACAATCATAACTTATTGTTTTAAAAAATATAAAAGCCCCAGAAAAAAATCAGCCAAACCCTTGACAGAGGCACGCTACGGGCATAATCTTGTGCTTACTCGGACACAACATCTTGTGTTCAATCAACGAGGGTTTAGAGGCCGACTCTGACGCTCGCCGCCAGAAAATCGACAAGCGGCGAGAGGGTATCTATTCCCTCGCAAAATTGGGGCATAACTTAGTTACGGGGTCTCCGAAGGGAGTTAAGGGGAGTATTTCTGCCAATGAAGTCTGCCGTTCATCTGGATGCGCACACGGTCGCCGATATTGAATTTCAGCCAGCATCGCTCGATATCTGGGATGCCAAATACCGGCTAATTTCCAAATACGGGACGAAACTCGACGAGTCGATTGATGATACCTACAAGAGGGTCGCAAAAGCGCTCGCCAACGTCGAACCGGAGTCCAAGCAGGAACATTATTTCGACGAATTCCTGTGGGCGCTCAGGAGCGGAGCGATTCCCGCTGGACGCATCATGTCCAATGCGGGCGCCCAGGAACACAAGCCGGCCACGTCTACGATCAACTGCACCGTGTCCGGGACCGTCGGCGACTCCATGGACAACATACTCAACAAGGTGCACGAGGCGGGTCTGACGCTGAAGGCCGGTTGCGGCATTGGTTACGAGTTCTCGACATTGCGGCCGAAAGGCGCGTACGTGACAGGCGCGGGCGCGTACACCTCGGGGCCACTGTCGTTCATGGATATCTACGACAAGATGTGCTTCACCGTGTCGTCGGCGGGCGGCCGGCGTGGCGCGCAGATGGGCACCTTCGACATCGGCCACCCGGACGTCATGGATTTCATTCGTGCCAAGCGCGAGGACGGGCGCCTGCGGCAGTTCAACCTGTCCCTCCTCATTACCGACGAGTTCATGCAGGCCGTTATCAACGAAGACGACTGGAAGCTTGCATTCCCTGTTACGCAGAAAGAAGTCGAACAGGACGAGCTCGACATCGCCGACGAGAGCCAGTTCGTCTGGCGGGAATGGCCGGAGGCGGGCAATTACGTGTCCAATCCGGAGGGCCTGGTCGCCTGCAAGATATACAAGACCTTGCCGGCACGGCGCGTATGGGATGTCATCATGGCGTCCACCTACGATTTTGCGGAGCCGGGCTTCGTGTTGATCGACAAGGTCAACGAAATGAACAACAACTGGTTCTGCGAAAACATTCGCGCAACCAATCCCTGTGGTGAGCAGCCTCTGCCGCCTTACGGTTCCTGTCTTCTCGGTTCCGTGAACCTGACGCGGTTCGTAATCGATGCGTTCACGGAGGACGCACGTTTCGACTGGGAGGCGTTCCGCAAGGTGGTCAAGGTCTTCACGCGGATGCTCGACAACGTGGTCGAGATCAACGGCCTGCCGTTGCCGCAGCAGCGCAACGAGATTCAGCGCAAACGGCGCCACGGCATGGGATTCCTTGGGCTGGGCTCGACGATCACGATGCTGCGCATGAAATACGGCGAACGACGGGCCGTGCGTTTCACCGAGGACGTGGCGCGCGAACTGGCACTCGCCGGCTGGGAAGAAGCCCTGGAACTCGCCCGGGAGAAAGGCCCTGCTCCCATCATGAACGAGCAGTTCGAAGTGACGGAAGAAATGCTTGCGCGGCGCCCGGAGATGCGCGGCGACGGCTACCAGGCTGGTGACAAGGTCCCGGGCCGGATTCTCCACGCGCGCTACAGTCGTTACATGCAGCGCGTCGCGGCAGAAGCACCCGAGCTCGTCAAGGAACTGTCGGAAGTCGGCGCCCGGTTCACCCACCACAGCTCGATCGCGCCGACCGGTACCATATCGCTGTCACTCGCCAACAATGCCTCGAACGGGATCGAGCCGAGTTTTGCGCATCACTACTTTCGGAACGTGATCCGGCAGGGCAAGAAGACCAAGGAGAAGGTCGACGTATTTTCATTCGAGATGCTCGCTTACCGCGAGCTCATCGACAAGGAGGCGATGTCGCCGGGTACCCACGACGGTGAGCCCGCGAGGAGCCTGCCGGACTACTTCATCACCGCGGAGGATATTTCGCCGACCGAACACGTCGATATCCAGGCAGCGGCGCAGAAATGGATCGATTCGTCGATCTCGAAGACCGCCAACGTCCCGACCGGTTATGCGTACGACGAATTCAAGGATATCTACCTGTATGCCTACAAGCAGGGCCTGAAAGGTTGCACGACTTTCCGTTTCAACCCGGAAGCGTTCCAGGGCGTACTGGTGAAGGAAAAGGACCTGAAGAACACGGTATACACATTTACCCTGGAGGACGGTTCGACGGTCGAACTCAAGGGCGACGAAGAGATCGACTACGACGGTGAAACGCATACCGCGGCCAATCTCTTCGATGCGCTCAAAGAAGGTTACTACGGAAAGTTTTGAAGCAGCGCGCAGCGACTGCTGAGGAATTCAGAACATGAAGATTGAAAAGAAGATTGTCGGTTACGCGGTAAAGCAGCCGGTGCCGGAAGAGAAGAACGAGCGTCCCGAGCTGCGCCGCGAGGGTGGTGGCGGCAATCGCGCCGAAGTCATCAGAATGCACGAGAAGCTCGAGCGTCCCGAGGTACTGATCGGTTCGACCTACAAGGTCAAGACGCCGGTGTCCGACCACGCCATGTACGTGACCATCAATGACATCATTCTCAACGAAGGCACGGAGCACGAAAAGCGCCGTCCCTTCGAAATCTTCATCAATTCCAAGAATCTCGATCACTACCAGTGGATCGTGGCGCTGACTCGGATCATTTCGGCGGTCTTCCGCAAGGGTGGTGACGTGGCGTTCCTCGTCGATGAACTCAAGGCCGTATTTGATCCCCGCGGCGGCTACTGGCAGCCCGGCGGCAAGTACATGCCGTCCATTATCGCGGAGCTGGGCTACATAGTGGAGAAGCACCTGATCGCCATCGGCCTGCTGTCCAATCCGGAACTCGACGAAGGCCAGCAGAAGCTGATCGCGGAGAAGCGTGCCGAGTTTGAAGAGTCCCGCAAGCAACAGGATGCGTTCTCGTCGAGCGAGTTTCCGGAAGGCGCGCAGCTTTGCAAAAAGTGCAATACGGCGGCGGTCATCATGATGGACGGGTGTATGACGTGCCTCTCCTGCGGCGATTCCAAATGCGGCTGAGCGCGTCTGAGGCGGCGCTCTGCGGCGTCAAGTAAAACGCGGAACCTGCTCACGTACTGACTTGTACGCTGCGCGATTCCGCGTTTCACTTTCCTTGCAGAGCATCCGCCTCAGCCACGCTCGATGGCTCTCAGGTGCCTGCGCATGACCGGTCGTGGTAAATTCGCGCCGTGACCCTGTCGATCCCTGATTTTTCGAAGACCCGTGTCGTCGTTGCCGGCGACGTCATGCTGGACCAGTACCTGTTCGGCGCGACGAGCCGTATTTCGCCGGAGGCGCCCGTGCCCATCGTGCACGTGCAGCAGACCGACGACCGGCCCGGCGGGGCGGCCAACGTTGCCGTCAACCTGGCGTCGCTGGGCGTGAGAACGCGGCTCATCGGTGCGGTCGGCGATGATGCCGCAGCGAGCACGCTTGAGAGACTGCTGCAGGCGCAAGGCATCGGTTGCGATTTTGCGCGCGTTGGCGATCGGCCGACGATAACCAAGACGCGGGTGCAAAGCCGCGGCCAGCAGCTCATCCGGCTCGACCAGGAAAACGCCGCCGAACTCAGGGACGGTGCGCTGGCGGATGCGCTGGGCAAGGCCGCGAAGGGAGCCGGCGCGGTCGTGCTTTCCGATTACGGCAAAGGCGCGCTGACGGACGTCCGGCGCATGATCGAGTTGTGCCGCAACGCGCAGGTGCCCGTGCTTGTCGACCCGAAAGGGCGCGATTTCGACAAGTACCGCGGCGCCACCTTGCTGACGCCGAACCAGGGCGAGTTCGAAGCCGTGGTCGGGCCATGCGGCAGCAACGCGGAACTCGCGGCGCGAGGCTGGCAGATGGTCGAGGAACTCGAATTGACCGCGCTGCTGGTCACGCGCAGCGAGAAGGGCATGATGCTCCTCGAAACCGGCAACGAGCCGTTGTTCCTGTCGACACAGGCGCGTGAGGTTTACGACGTTACCGGTGCCGGCGATACCGTCATCGCGACGCTTGCCGGCGCACTGGCCAGCGGCCAGTCTCTCGCGTCGGCGTCAGCGCTGGCAAACATCGCTGCAGGCCTGGTCGTGCGCAAGATCGGTGTGGCCACGGTGACCCCGGGCGAGATCCAGGTCGCCCTGCACCAGCGCGGCCAGGGCGGGCGAGGGCTCGTATCCCGGGATGAACTCCTGGTGCTCGTCGGCGAGGCGAGGGCGCGAAAGGAGCGCATCGTCATGACCAACGGCTGTTTCGATATCCTGCACGCGGGTCACGTCGCCTACCTGGAGGAAGCCAAGAGCCTGGGCGACCGCCTGATCGTCGCGGTCAACGATGACGATTCCGTGAAACGGCTCAAGGGCGAGGCGCGCCCCATCAACGCGCTCGAGGATCGGATGCTGGTACTGGCCGGGCTCGCGGCCGTGGACTGGGTGGTGCCTTTCGCCGATGATACTCCGGCCGCGCTGATCGCAGCCGTCTTGCCGGATGTCCTGGTCAAGGGCGGCGATTACCGGCCGGAGCAGATCGCCGGCGGCAAGGAAGTTCTCGAGAACGGCGGTGAGGTCAGGGTACTCAATTTCCGCGATGGTCACTCCACCAGCCGGATCATCGACAAGCTCGGCGGCTGAGCGCTCCTGCGCGTTGCGAGTACGGCGTGCGTATTCTTTATAACCTGCTGACCTATGTACTTTTCCTGCCGTATATCGGCTACTGGCTGGTGCGCGGGATTACCAACCGCTCGTATCTGAAGCGCATCGGCGAGCGCCTTGGCATCGGCTATCCCCGGCTGGAACGCTGCATCTGGATTCACGCGGTTTCGGTGGGAGAAGTCGTGGCGGCCGTGCCGCTGGTTCGTGCGCTGGGCAGACGATTTCCGGACCGCCCACTACTGGTAACCACGGTTACACCGACCGGGGCCGCGCGTGTTGCCTCGCTGTTCGGCGACGAGGTGCATCACACCTATATCCCTTTCGAGGCGCCCCATGTCGTTGACCGCTTCTTCTCGACGACGAATCCCGACATCGCGCTGGTACTGGAAACCGAGATATGGCCGAACCTGTATCGGGGCTGCGGCGTGCGTGACATTCCCCTGGTGCTCGTGAGCGCCCGCATTTCTCCGAAATCCGTCCGCAATTACCGCCGCCTGCTGCCGCTGTTTCGCGAGACCCTGTCACACGGTATCGTCATTGCCGCACAGAGCGAAGCGGACGCCGAGCGATTCCTGTCACTGGGCGCCGCGCCAGAGCGCACCCGGATCACAGGCAACATCAAGTTCGATGTCGAGTTGCCGCCGGATCTCCCGCTTCGTGGTCGCGAACTGCGCGCGGACCTGTTTCTCGATCGGCCCGTGTGGATTGCCGCGAGCACGCACGAGGGAGAAGAAGAGATTGTGCTTGCTGCCCAGCAAGCCCTCTTGAAGAACCATCCGGAGGTGCTGCTCGTGCTGGTGCCACGGCATCCGCAACGATTCCCGGCTGTACGAGACATGATCGTGAAACAGGGGATGAGCGTCGTATCCCGCACCGATGGCGAACCCTGCAGCACGTCTACGCAGGTGTTTCTCGGGGATACGATGGGCGAACTGACGCTCTTCTATGCAGCCAGCGACGTGGCCTTCGTCGCCGGCAGCCTCGTTCCCATCGGCGGCCACAATCTGTTGGAACCCGCGGCGCTCGGCCTGCCGCTGCTGAGCGGACCGCACGTATTCAACGCCCAGGAAATCGCAGACATGTTCGTCGCAAGCGGGTCGTGCAGGCTGGTGCAGGATTCCGCGGACCTCGCGGCCCAGGTGGACGACCTGTTATCCGACCCGGAAACGGCATCGCGACTGGGCGACGCCGGGCGCGAGATTCTCGAACGCAACCGCGGTTCGCTGCACCGCCTGTTGGCTTTGATCGAGCCCCTGGTGGCCTGAGCGCCTACTCCGTCCCTTCCTTGCTCGCTTCCTCGGCGAACTGGTCTTCGGGCGGCTTGCGCGCGACCAGGAAGGGCTCGAGATTCTCGAGGTCCTGAACCTGCAATGTGCCGGCCGCCTGCTTGAGCCGCATGACGTTCAGTAGATAGTCGTACCTCGCCTGGTAATAATTGGTGATCGACTGGTACAGGTTACGCTGCGAAAGCAATACGTCCACGATCGTGCGCGTGCCGACGTCGAAACCGGCCTGGGTCGCGTCGAGTGCCGTCCTGGCCGAGGCAACGGCCTGCTCCAGCGCCTGGACACGGCTGATTTCGGCGAGTACACCGAGGTAGGAGTCGCGCGTCTGCCGGTCCGTCTCACGCGTGACGCGCTGCAGCTGCTCGCGCGACGCGCGATGCAGATAGACAGCTTCCTTGACGCGCGACGAGGTTGAGCCGCCGGAAAATATCGGCAGGCTGAACTGGATACCTATGCTGTCTCTGTCGAAGTTGGTGTCGGCGGGCAACGGGCCGAAGCCGTTGAACGTATCCTGGTCCTGCTTCGAATCCGTCGAGCCGATATTCGCGACCAGGTCGACCGTCGGATAATGGCCGTTGCGGCGGAATGAAATTTCGTCGCGCGCGAGGGCCTCATCGAGCCGGCTCGAGATCAACGCGAGGTTCTGGCTCATTGCGAGATCGAGCCAGGCCTGTTCACTGGCCGGATCGGGGGTCCTGAGCGGGAGGTTTTCGGCCGGTGCGGCCAGGTCCCTGATATAGGAGCCCGTGATTTCGCTCAACAGGTAGCGCGCGGTGGCGAGCGAGCGCTTGGCCGCAATTTCGTTCGCGACCGACTGGTCGTACGCGGCCTGCGATTCCTGCACGTCCGTGATCGCGATCAGTCCGACCTCAAATCGTTGCTTGGCCTGCTCGAGCTGGCGCGCGATCGCGAGGCGGTCGGCGTGGATCGCAAGCAGGCGGTCTTCGGCACCCAGGACATTGAAATACGCTTCGGTGACGCGGACGATCAGGTCCTGCTGCGCCGCCTCGCGATCAGCCTCCGCCCTTGCTACGATCTTGTCGGCCTGCCGAAGTCCTACGATCTGGTCCCAGCGGAACAGCGTCTGGCGCAGGTTGAAACCCCAGCGCGTCGTTTCGTCGTCGACCTCGGTCTGGAACGAAAACGGGACGACGACAAAATTTCCCGACCCCTCCGGCTGCTCGATGACCGTATTCTGGATGCCCGAACCCGATGTCTGGGTCTTCGTCCAGTCCGCATCGAAACCGATTTGCGGGAACAGCACGCCGCGCGCCTGCGGTTCCGCCTCGAGCGAGGCAAGTCGGCGTGCCTCGGCTTCGTGAATGCGCGGGTCACTCTGCAATGCCTGCTGGTAGATTTCGAGCAGCGTGGCGGCCTGGCCGGTAGAGAATGCCGCGAGCATTGCCGCGGTGATCAGTAATGCCTTGAAAGTCGTCGGTTTTTTCATGCGTTTGTATTCCACGAGATCCGGGGGGCGGGGACTTGTTCCAGGTGTTATAGTATACTATATCACTAAATCAGTTTTCAAAAAAACAGCGTTTTCTATGCTGTCCGACGCACTCGGGAGCCAGGTTCGCCCGAACGGTACATCGTCATCGCTACAGCATAGATGCAGCTTATGCCGAAGTGGTTTCGTTCCGACGCAAATAATTGCCCTCTTCAGAACACGAATTGCGGTGGCAACGTACCATGAACGAGCGGTCCGAGGCTCGTTTCGAACAGAGTCTCGCTCTGCCAGTCGGCGTCACCCGTGCGGCGAACGAGGCGGGCCTCCATGACCGGAGGCGATCCGACGACCACGAAAAGTCGGCCACCCGGCCTCAGGGCGTCGACGAAGCGAGGATCGAACGTCTCGATCGAACCGGTGACGGCAATCGCGTCAAAATCACCGTTCGGCAATTCCCGGGTCGCATCCATGTTATGCAGCTCGACGTTGTCCACGCCGGTATTCGCGAGTTTGCGCGCGGCATTACGAACGAAATCATCATGAATGTCCACGCTCGTCACGGTTCCCGAGAGTCTGGCGAGGCAGGCCGTCAGGAAACCGCTGCCGGTTCCGATTTCCAGAACATGCTCGTTCGAATCGAGATCGAGAGCCTGCAGGACGCGGCCTTCGACCGTCGGCGTCATCATGAACTCACCATGGCCGAGCGGAATCTCCGTGTCCGCGAATGCCAGGGATTCGTATGGCTGCGGCACGAAATCCTCGCGCGGCACGGCCGACAGTACGTCCAGAACGGCGGAATCCAGCACTGTCCAGGCGCGAACCTGCTGGTCGATCATCTGTTGTCGCGCGAAATCGATATTCATGTTTCAGTCGTCTGCAGGACTCTCTGTGTATTCCGGACCATGGTCGCGTGCCGGCATTCGCATATCCGGCCGCCGAATTATGGTGAATCAAGGCAGTCGGCCTCAGCCGCTGGGCTATGCTTATCAGTGCCTTATTTTACGGCGCTTTGGAGTTCGAAGTCGCGCCTTCGGCGACGACGATCGAGCGACTAATAATAACAAATGATAAATGAGCGGCATCACATCCGGCACACGCTGATTGCACTTGCAGCGTCGCCCCCGAGACCCGATATTGGCGCCTGAATGGACTCGATGACGCCAATCCTGATCGCATTGTCGCTGCTGCTGGTTGCGGCAATTGTCGCGGCCGTAATTGCCATGGTCGGCAGACGCCGGTTGCAGGAACGGCTCCGGAAGCTCAGTGAGGAACTGGTCGCGGTATCGGCCGACGCCTCCGTCGGTCACCGGCTCAGCGTCGGTGAGCACGAAGACATGGCGGACCTTGCGCTCACTATCAACCGGCTTTTCGATGCACTCAGCGAGCGCGATCAGAAGATCCAGGGCCGCGACCGGCTGTTCAGGGACTTCGCGCGCACCTTGCCAGAGATCGTCTTCATCCACGACGAGAAGATACTGCTGGCCAACGATTCGGCAGCGGCACTGATCGGGCTGGAACCGGCCCAGTTGATCGGCCGCGACGTCGCCGATCTCGTGAAACCCGCATACCGGGCATTATTCCGCAAATCCGTAACGCGGCGCCTGGACGGTCAGGACGTGCCGCGACGCCTCGAGATACAGCTGATCAACGGTGCGCGGGCCGGGCTCTGGGTAGAGGCGCAGAGTTCCACGATCGAATTTCACGGGCGTCCGGCGATCCTGACCGTTGCGCGCGACGTGAGTCACCGGAAGAGCCTCGAGGTTTCCCTGTCGCGCAGCAAACGTCAGGCGCAATACACGCTGGAGTCGATCGGCGAAGGCATCATCACGACCGACAACGACGGTCACATCGACTACATGAATCGAGCGGCAGAGACGCTGATCGGTACCAGCCGGGACGATGCCGCGGGACACAGGATCGGCGAGTTGTTCACACTCGTTGACGACTCCGACCGGCGCCCGCTCGGAGACCCTGTGGAGCGATGCCTCGCGATGCGCCGCCGCGTCAACATGGGGCGGCGGGCGGTCATGGTGACCCAGGACGGCGAGCAGGAACATTCGGTCGAGCTGTCGGCGTCGCCCATTCGCGGCCCGAGCGACAGCATCTCCGGGACCGTCGTCGTGTTCCATGACGTCGGCGAGCTGCGCGGCCTCACACGGAGGATGAGTTACCAGGCGACTCACGATCCACTGACGGGACTGGTCAACCGGCGGGAATTCGAACGCCGCCTCGACGAGGCGATGGACTCCGCACACGCCGAGGAGGTGGTGCACATGTTGTTCTACATGGACCTCGATCGCTTCAAGGCCGTTAACGACAGTTGCGGCCATCTGGCGGGGGACAACATGCTCCGCGAAGTCGCAACCCTCATCAAGGACCAGGTACGTGATTCGGACTTCGTCGGGCGACTCGGCGGCGATGAATTCGGTGCGCTGCTGATCGGCTGCCCGATAGACAAGGCGCGGCAGATCGCAACGGATATCTGCATTGCGGTTGCCGACTATCGTTTTGTCTGGAAGGACAAGATCTTCAATATCGGGATATCGATCGGTCTGGTCGAGATAAGCCACATCAGCGGCACCGTTCAGGACGTGATGAGCGCCGCCGACTCGGCATGCTATGTGGCCAAGCAGGAAGGGCGGGGCAAGGTCCATATCTACTCTGCGAGGGACGAGGCGGTCGCGCGGGAGCGCGGCGACATTCGCTGGCTGCGCGAACTGCAGGCAGCGCTGCACGACGATTCGTTCGAGCTTGCCGTGCAACCGATTATCGCCATGAGCCGCGGCGCCGATTCCGGGCCGGCCGTGGAAGTGCTCATCCGATTGCCCGGCCGTGGCAGCGAGTCCGATACGGCGGACTTCCTCCGCCCCGCACAGCGCTACCAGCTCATGCCGCAGATCGATCGCTGGGTCGTCAACGCCACGCTGATTGCACTCTCCAGCGGCGAACTGAAGGTCCCGGGGCACCGCAGCTGTGCCGTCAATCTGTCCGGACAGACTATTGCCGACGATGCGTTCCTCGGATTTGTCGTCGAGGCTCTCGACCGTACCGGGGTAGCGCCGTCGATGATCTGTTTCGAGGTCACCGAGCGAGCGATTCTCGACAACGTGAAACAGGCACAGCGGTTCATCGAGGTACTGCACGGCATCGGCTGCGAGTTCTCGCTCGACGATTTCGGCAGCGGCATGGGTTCATTCTCGAGCCTGAAACACCTGCCCATCGATTACCTGAAGATCGACGGGATGTACACGCACAACTTGCAGACCGACCTAGTGAACCAGGAGATGGTGGCGGCCATGATCAAGCTCGCCCGAACCATGGAGTTTCGCGTCGTCGCGGAGCAGGTGGAGCGGCAGGAGGACTTCGATTGGCTGCGAGATATCGGCGTCGACTACGTGCAGGGCTATTTCGTCGACCGGCCGGTCAACCTCGGCTCTATGAGCACGGGCACGTATCGCGCGCTCAACCCGTAGGAGCGCGCCTCGAAGCCCAACGGTTCGCGGGCCCGGGGCCGCTCCCACAGGTCGGTCGCAAGCCGTAGGAGCGGTTCTCGAATCGCGATTCCGCGCCTGCAAACGGGCTTCCCGGAACGAAAAAGGCCGCCCGGCACCCGCCGGGCGGCCTTCCGTAACTGCGTACGCCTGCGATCAGGCGATCAGCGGAACGATCAGCAATGCAACGATATTGATGATCTTGATCAGGGGATTGATGGCAGGACCCGCGGTGTCCTTGTAAGGGTCGCCGACGGTGTCACCGGTGACGGCCGCCTTGTGCGCATCCGATCCCTTGCCACCGCAGTTGCCGTCCTCGATGTACTTCTTGGCGTTGTCCCAGGCACCGCCGCCGGCTGTCATCGAGATCGCGACGAACAGGCCGGTGATGATGGTGCCGAGCAGCAGGCCGCCGAGCGCTTTCGGGCCGAGCAACAGCCCGACCGCGAGCG
>JAACFE010000161.1 GCA_009937525.1 Gammaproteobacteria bacterium | reverse complement strand
GGCCGTCCGCCGCGCATGCCCAGCAGGATGGCGTCGAGAAGATCCAGCGGGATGCCGAAGCGGATCTTGCGGATGAGTGCGCCGCGGATCCGGCGCTTCGAGACTGCGTGCGCGCGTGCGTCCAGCTTCCCGAATTCGGCAGCGTGGTGTTCGGCACGCGCCATCAGCTCTTCCGCGTCCACGAGTTCGTCGAAGAAGCCGGCTTCCCGAGCAGACTCCGGACTGAAGTATTCCGACAAGGTGACCGCGCGCTGGTAAGCTGCCGGGTCGAGCCGGTGGCGCAGCATGGCGGCCGCGACGCGTGGCATCGTGAGCCCGATGGCCACCTCGTTTGCCGAGATGTTGAAATCGCCGCGGGTGCCGATCACGTAGTCGGCCGACAGCATCAGGAATACGCCCATCGCGAAGGCGTGGCCGTTGCACGCGGCGATGACGGGGTACGGATAAGCCATGACGCGTGCGGTCAGGGCGTAGCCCGAGCGCAGCATCCGGATCGCAGTCACGCCGCCGCGTTTCATCACGTTGAGGTCGAAGCCCGCCGAGAACACCGACTCCCGGCCGGTGAGGATTACAGTCGCGTGATCCGACTCGGCGCGATCCAGCGCTGCGTAGATTTCACTCAGGACCTGCGGCGACAGCGCGTTGCGCTTGCCATCGTCGATGCGAATGGTGGCGACTCGGCCCTCCAGGCTGTATTCGACGGAATTCATTGTCTTCACGCGCGCAGTCCGTTCCACGCCGCAGGGAATGCGGCGCAGATCCAATAGGCATTTTGAAGTATCTTACCGGTATGAACAGAAAATATATGCCGGCGATCGCCGGCACGAGCGCCGCTATCGCGATCACGACGGCAATGGACGCCAACGGCCTTGTGGCTTTCAGCGCACTTTCGCTGATTCCGTTGACGGCACTCTTCTGGTACCTGCAGAAATTCCCGCGTGCCGAAATGGGTCTCGCCTGGGGCAGCGCGCGGGGGTACGGCCTGGCCGTTGCTTATCCCGTCGTCGTCCTGGGTCTGACTGCGCTCATCGCATGGGCCGCAGGGGCGGTTGATACAAGCGAGACCGACTGGAACAAGACGCTGATCAACATCGGCCTGATGAGCACGATCGGCATCCTCATGGGCCTGATAACCGAAGAAGGGTTCTTCCGGGGCTGGTTATGGGCCACGTTGAAGCGGGCCGGGCAGTCGGACATGCAGGTCCTGCTGTGGACGAGCATGGCATTCACCGCGTGGCACATCGCCGCGATCGCGCTGGATACCGGGTTCGACGTGCCTGCCGCCGAGATCCCGGTGTACCTGGTCAACGCAACGCTGCTCGGCCTGATCTGGGGCATGCTGAGACTGTTGAGCGGTTCCATCGTAGTGGCGAGCGTGTCCCATGCGCTGTGGAACGGTCTCGATTACCCGCTCTTCGGCTTCGGCGAGAAGGTCGGGGCCCTGGGTATCGAGCAGACGCATATTTTTGGTCCCGAAGTGGGGCTGGTCGGGATAGTTCTGAACCTGCTGTTCGCGGCGATGCTCTACCGGATTCTCAAGCGGGGCCGGTGACTCTCGCTGTCAGTCAACCGTCCAGGCGCGCCACAACAACCCCAGCTGGCTGCTGTAGCCGATGTCACGCCGCGCGATGCGGTGCTCGCTGTCGAGCACGTAATACGACGGGAAGGCATAGATCTGCCAGTCACGCGCTACGTTCGCATCCCCGAGCACAACGGTGATGTCGAGTTCATGGCGCTCGACGTAGGCACGAACCTCGTCGGCATTGCCCCAGTCGAGCGCTACGGCAACCATCTCGAGATCCGACGCGTCCCGCCAGCGGCGCAGCCGATTCAGGTTATCGGCGCTGGCTGCGCAGACCCTGCACCAGGGCGCGAAGAAGTAGACCAGCGCGGGGCGCGATTCCGCTGCCGCAAGTTCATAGGCTTCGCCGGCAAGTGTAATGCCGTTGAGTGGCGGTGCAGGCTGACCGCCCGCGGACAGCATGTTGCGCGTCTGGTAGGCCGTGAGCACGACGAATACCGCGAGGAACAATGCTCCGTTGAGCAGCAGGGAGCGGATCCTTCGCGAGCGCTTGCCGGATGGCTGATCGTGGTCGCCATTCATGCGATCAATGTAACCCCACCAATACGGGAATCAAGGTTCAGTGATCTTGGGCCACCACGCCCTTTATCAATCCATCACCGGATCATCAGCACCCAGTTCTCGCCGTCATTTTGCCACCCCTCCTTGACCATCGGCCGGCTGGCTACTTCCTCGTAACCGAGACGGTCATAAAGTCTACGGGCTCCACGGTTGGCATCGGCGACGATGAGGCTCGTGCCGCGCAGGCCGAGCTCGGCCGCGATTTCCTCCCCCCGGCGCATGAGTGTCGAGCCGACGCCGAGTCCCCGGAACTCTTGGAACGCGGCTACGGTATTGATGTACCAGGTTCCGGCCGCGAGATTTTCCAGTTCCGCCAGGGGCACGAACATGGGCGGTGTGTCATCGGTATCGATCGGTTCCGGCTCGTCCGCCACTGCGTAGCCGATCAGGGCGCCCGCGATCTTTCCATCGACTTCGGCAATCACGCTGTTCCGGTACGAGAAACCGCCGGTGTCCCGGGCCGCGCGCGCCTGCCCGATCTGCCAGGGGTCTTCGCCGGGACCGGCGGTCTGCTGCCAGAAATAACAGGGCAGGCCTTCACCGGCGATATTGATTAACTCCGCCAGCTCGGCACAGTCGCCCTTGACGGCATCCCGGAGCACTATTTGCCTGGCATTAAGAGCCACTGTCCCCTTGTTTCCCGTCTGCCGACAGGCGCATCTTCATGCGAATGCGCTGATCGTCGTCGGTATCACCGGCCGCGGGCGCGTCGACGGCGATGCGTGGGTCGAGTTCCGCATTCGACTCGAGGATGGCCTGCCGCACGGTCTCTGCGCGGGCGGCCCCGAGCGAGTCGAGCTCGGCCTCGGTCAGCGGCTGTGCATCGATCAGCCGCGAACGCAGCGCTTCCGTGTAGGCGACCGCATCGAATTGCTCCTTGCCGTCGTCCCCTTGCGCGGTATGGGCGGCGCGGGCTTCTTCCAGTATCGCCGCCGGATCGGCATCGGTGAGCGACTCCCTGAGCAAAGCTTCGACGGCTTCGCGACGCTGGTCGGCGTACATTGCCTTGTCGTCCTTCTCTGCCGCGATACGCTCTTCGATTGCCCGGTCGACCTCGTCGGCCTTCAGCGCGGCCGCATCGGCGTCCTTCGCATAGACGCCGCCGATCTGCAGCGCGAGCTGTGGCCGCAGGCCCAGGGCTTCTGCGATCTTGCCGGCCTTCTCCATCTCCGGCGGCGAGAGGTCCGCGCGGCCCGGTTCGAACACGAGGTACTCGAGCTCGTCCGCCTCGACGCCGACGAGGTTGCCGAGCAGGGCAAAGGGTGAGGTGACGATCTTGGTCAGAAGGTTGACCAGGGCCTTGCGGACCACGGCCCCGTACTTGAATTCCGGGTCGTTGACGTCGCCGCGTACCGGTACATCGAGGTCGATGCGGCCGTCTGCGTCTTTCAGCAGGGCGACCGCCAG
>JAACFE010000078.1 GCA_009937525.1 Gammaproteobacteria bacterium | reverse complement strand
TCGGCCGTGGTCGTGACGATGCCGAGGTCGGAGAATATCGCCGCCTCGGCGGCTCCCGCGTCCTGCATCGCGAGTATGTCCCGACGCAGCGATACGCCGGTCGCCTTGCAGGCGGCAATGTGGAGCCCGCGATGCCGCAGGCGGCTGACGATGGCGCAGGCGGCGGCCGTCTTGCCCGAATCCATGCAGGTGCCGGCGAGCGCCACGACCGGCACGCCCTGCGTGTCCAGGAGAGCATCCGGGTCGAACGCCTGGGCACCGGCGCGCGCGGGCACGCCGATGCGTTCTCCCAGGTACGGGAAGTGCAACACCGTACCGAGGACTTCACAGTCGAAGGGTGGCCCGACGTCGGGGTTCGCCGAATCGCATATGCCGAGGACGCCGCCGATGTTGAGGATCTGGATCGTGTCGCCGACGCCGAGCTCGGTGGGCAGGTGCCCCGAGTAACCGAGCAGTGCCTTGCGATGCCCGAGTGCGCCGACCACGATGTCGCCCTGCGTCACCGTGGCCATGCGTCCCGAGGTGAGTTCGAGCTGGTTGTAGCGCGCCTTGTTGTTGAGAACGCGAACGGCAATCAACACCCCCTCTTCACAGGGAATGTCGGGAGACAAGCGCAGTTTGTTGCCCAGGTCGCTGTGCTGCGCCACCGATGCGACCTTGTCGACGAAGACGGATTTCACGACTCGCCTCCTGCGGCGCGGGTCTGCAGCGAACCCGGGAGTGACAGGATTCGGGCGTAACCGAGGGTGTCCGCGGGTGTCCACTCGCCCGCCGCTTCGCCGTACACGCCTTTTGTGGCCGCGAGCAGCGAGTGTGGCGAATCGACACCGTTGATGAACAGGCTGCCCGGGCGCAGCGTGAACGTGACGCTGCCGCTGACCCGTTCCTGGGAGGACGCGAGCAGTGCCTCGATATCGGCGCAGACCAGGTCGAGCTGCTTGCCTTCGTGCACCAGGTCGCCGTAGATCGCTGCAACGCTATCCTTGACGCGCGACTGCTGCGCGCTCAGCACGAGCTTCTCCAGTTCCCGGTGTGCGGTAATCAGGGTTACGGCCGCCGGCGCTTCGAAAGCGACACGGCCCTTGGTGCCGAGCACGGTATCGCCGAGATGAATGCCGCGGCCGATGCCATAACGGCCGGCGAGCTTTTCCAGCGCCTCGATCAATGCGACGGGCGCGAGGCTTTCGTCATCGAGCGCGACAGGGATGCCGTTGTCGAATACGAGCGTGTGGCGGCTCGCTTGCAGGGGTTCGCTGAACGCCTTTGCGGATAGCACCCAGGCGTCTTCGGGGATCGAGTCCTGCGAGGTCAGCGTTTCGCGGCCGCCGATCGTGATTCCCCAAAGACCGCGGTTGATGGAATAGGCAGAGCCCTGCGCCGGCAGCGGCAGGCCGTGCTTCAGGAGATACGCGAGTTGCTCGTCCCTCACCCAGCTGTTGTCGCGCACGGGCGCCAGTACCTCGAGACCGGGGCTCAGCGTGCGCAGTGCAACCTCGAAGCGAACCTGGTCATTGCCGGCGGCCGTGCAGCCGTGCGCGACCGTGCTGGCCCCGCGATCGTTGGCGATGGCCGCAAGCCGGGACGCCTGAAGCCCGCGCTCGGCGCCGACGCAAAGCGGGTAGGCATTGCCCCTGAGCACGTTGCCCGCGATCAGGTACCGGATGACCGTATCGAAGAATTCCTGCCGGGCGTCGATGAGCACGTGTTCCACGGCACCGAGTGCATAGGCGCGTTCTTCGAGCTGTTTCCTGGCCGCCTCATCGATACCGCCCGTGTCGACCGTCGCGGTGACGACCTCGCGATCATAGGTTTCCCTGAGCCACGGCACACAAAATGACGTATCGAGGCCGCCCGAAAACGCAAGAATGATGGGTGTCTGGTCTTTGCTCACGAGTGTGCTCCGGGAGAGGCGCGCATCAGCGCGCGACGATACGTTCAAGCCTGGCGGCGAGAATCTTCTGGTGATTGGCCGAGTCGGTAGCAACGAACACGGTGTCGTCACCGCCGATATTGCCCACGATTTCAGGCCAGCCGGCGCGGTCGAGGGCCAGAGCGACCCGCTGCGCCGCACCGATCGCCGTGCGCAGGACGAGCAGGTGCGGACCGGCAGGCAGGATCGCGCGAACGAACTCGCCGATCGCACTCAATTCCGGTTGGTGCGCCACATCGGCAGGCTCGAGTTCGTAGCCACGGCTGGTCTTGACCGCGCCGATTTCCCTGAGATCGCGGCTTACGCTCGACTGTGTCGCCGTGAAACCACGCCGGGCGAGCTCCGCGACAAGCAACTGCTGGGTGGGGACGGGACCCCCGCCCAGCAACTCGCGAATCGCGTGGCGGCGTTCGTTCTGGTCGCTGTTTGCGTTCGGCATGATCTTTACCGCATAAATATGCGCATATAAGTATCATCATGCGCATATATCGTCAAGGACTTGCCGGCGTTTTCCGGCTACACTGCGCGCCTCCCGATGCCTTGAAGCAACGTTCCGACCTGCGGAGTAACTATGTCTGAAGCGCAAACCGTCGAAGTCGAGACCGGATCCGATCCTTCCGCCAGCATCATCTGGCTGCACGGGCTGGGTGCCGACGGCCACGATTTCGAGCCGATTGTCCCGGAACTCCGGTTGCCCGATACCTTGCCCATGCGCTTCGTCTTTCCACATGCGCCGGTGCGGCCCGTCACGATCAATGGCGGCATGGCCATGCGCGCCTGGTACGACATCGTGTCGCTCGATCGCGGGGGACCGGTCGATGCCGCCGGCATCGGGGAGAGCACTGCGACCCTCGAAGCGCTCGTCGCCCGCGAGGAACAGCGGGGTATCGACCCGGGACGCATCATGCTCGCCGGGTTCTCGCAGGGCGGAGCCATCGCCATCAACACGATCCTGCGCACGCAAAAGAGGCTGGCCGGCCTGATGGCCTTGTCGAGCTGGCTGGCGTTGCCCGACGCCCTGCAGGGAGATGCCGTGGACACGACGGTGCCTGTCTTCATGGCACACGGTCAGTTCGACCCGATGATACCGATGCAGTACGGGCGTTCCTCGGCCGATGCGCTTGCCGCGGCGGGGTTCGACGTGGAGTGGCACGACTATCCGATGGCACACGCCGTCTGCCCGCAGGAGATCGACGACATCCGAACCTGGCTACTCGGCGTCCTGTCCTCCTGATTCGAACCGGTATCTCACATCGCCGCTCGGCCGCCCGCCGGGATCGAAGCTCCGCTCCAGGAAGCGCACGCTACCCGCATCGTCGATAGTCAGCACCGTCGAACAGCGGGTGCCGTACTCCGGGTGCACGATGAAAGGCGCGGTGAGGGCGTGCGCCATCGCGAACGACAGGCCGTTCGTCTGTACTTCGTCGGCCGACGCTTTCTCCCGGTCGCCGAGTAAGCGCATCAGGCTCGTCTCGTTGACATTGTCCTCGTCGATCAGGTCCGCCAGTTTCGACTTCGTGCGCGTGACCTTGGTCCAGGGGTCGTCAAGTGTCGCGTTGCTGAGGCCGTAGATGCCCGGCGCCAGCTCGCGCATGCCGCCACCGCGATTCGATAGATAGCCGGCCGACTGGTGATCGGCGACCAGCAGGTTGAAACCGGCGTAGGCAGCGTCGTCGATCGATTCCAGGTACTCGGCAACGCTCACGCTGCCGTTGAGAAAGTCCGTGATCAGGTGACCCCGCGAACGCAAGCTCGCCTTTTCGCGATGAGCGTCGCGGTAATTGGTGACGGCGGCGAACCTGCCGTCACGATGCAAGGCCAGCCAGGTGCCACCGGCCCGCAGGTCGCGACCGCCGACGATGTCGCGCTCATCCGGCCACCAGTGCGCCGCCTGCGTGGGGCGCGTGTGAAATTCGTCGCGATTGCCCGCGACGATCAGGGGCAGGCGAGGATGTTCGCGCAGGGCAAAGACCAGCAGACACATGCGTGAAGCATAACAACGTCAACGGCAGCGCGCGTTGGTCAGTCGCGGAGGTCGAGCCAGCAATCGACGAGACGGCGAGCGATCGAGATCCTGAACGGCAGTTTCGGAGAGCCGGAGCGCAAATCCTCGCGGGTAAACCACCGGGCATCTTCGAGTTCCGCATCGTTGAGCCGGATTTCCGACGAGATCGCGTGAGCGATGAAGCCGATCATGAGTGACGACGGAAATGGCCAGGGCTGCGAACTGTGGTAGTGAACGTCCCCCACGTACACGTTCGTCTCTTCGTAGACCTCTCGCCGCACGGCGTCCTCGAGACTTTCGCCCGGTTCTGCGAAGCCGGCAATCGTCGAGTATCGATCCTCCGGCCAGCTGGCCTGTCGTCCGAGCAGGCAACGCTCGCCATCCGACACCAGCACGATAATCGCCGGGTCGACTCTCGGGAAGATGACCCGGCCGCAGTCGGTGTTCACGCAAGTCCGTGCATTACCGCCAGCCTCCGGACGGGCGGCAGAGCCGCATGCGCCACAGAAACTCTGCGACGCGTGCCACAGCACGAGCGCTCGCGCGTGAGCAGCAAGATTGGCTTCGTCCGGTGGCAGGGTCGTGCCGATGAAGCGAAGGTCGTGGAACTCGCCGAATTCCGCAAATGGCGGCGGCTGATCCTTGTCGACCGAGAACGCGAAAGCCGGCCGGTCATGAAACAGCCCGAGGAAGATAAGGTGATCGTCGTCGACCAGGGATTCGACCCGGGCACGGTCGAGCAGTATCGCATGCGGAGGCTCGCCGCCGACCAGGCACCTGTCCCCCCAGACAGGCACGAACCGGCAGTCGGCGCTTCTCGCTGCCCGGGAGAGCCATTCGGGATCCTTGCGCCGCTCGCCACTGCGCTCGACGAAGGCGCCCGCGAAAACATTTTGATCCTGCACCCTAGCTCCCAGGGGGCTGACGGTCGTGGTGCGCAGTTTACCCGATTGCGGTGAACGTCATTCAATCGCCACCGAAACTCTTGATGCCGGGCCGGCGGCGCCGCTCCGACTCGATTTCGCAGCACGGGCAGGTCTTGAGGTCGAGCGCATACGCATCCTGCACATAGCTCGTGCCGCAGCGGGCGCAGGTGGCCAGGTACAGTTCGTCGCGGCCGCAAATACTGTGCAGGAGTGACCACGCCCATTCGAAACTGAGCAGCGGCTTGTCGTGCAGCAGCAGGTACGTCTCGAAGGCCCGACACAGTCGATGTCCGAATTCGACATCGGGTCTCGGCCAGCATGGATGCACCTGGTTGTGCGCATCGATGCGCAGCAACAAGCCGGCGTTGTAAAGCGCTACCAGCGTGGTCGACTGCAGCTGGTGGTCCGGATTCCTGACGAAGCGGGTGACCTGGCGCGGCGACTTCCCGCGCCGTCGCCGCACCCCGGTAATTCCGGAATTGCGGAAATAGGTGCAGTAGAGTTTGCGAATCCGGTCGTCAGAGAGCCCGGTGCACTCGCGGATCGTGCGGGTCCGGGCTTCGTGGCGAATCATGCGCAGCGCCAGCTCGAACTGGCTCCTCTCATTGGCGTAGCGATCGTCTGTCAGGCGCATATTTTGCCTTTTGTGCTTATTAAACCCCATATACGTTTATTAATCGTACTATATCATCCATAATTGGTAATAAAAGAGAACATATCGTAAGTGCCGAATCCGTCGAGATTCGCCGACAGGAGCATCGCCATGCAGTACCTCGGCCCGGATCGAGCAGACCTCGCGAACGTCTTCATGCTGAACCGTGCTTTCATCGCCTGGCAGCGAGCGAAGCCGCCCGAAGATTCCTGCGAGCGCAGCCTGGCGCCCGACGTTCGCGCCAGGCTCTGCGCGCTCAGCGCCGATCAGCGCGCGCGGCTTGCGCGGACCCCATTCCTGCTGATGTCGGTCGCGGAGGACGACGACGCGCGCTGGCAGCCGATCTTCGCCGAACAGCGGACGCGCGACCTGCTCCAGTGCCTGCAAATCCGCGACGAGGCGGCGTCGAGACTCGCCGCCGCGGTGCTGGGCTTCCTGTGGCAGCTCGCACGCCGCAATCCCTATGCCGCGCGACTCGTCAGCGGAGCCAGCCTGAACTGGTACGAACACCTGGCCGATTGCACGCTCATGGAGTTGTTCGCGCGGGCACTGGATGACCAGGCGCTGCTCGCCCCCCGCATGGCCGACGAACCGGATCTCTGGAACAGGCTGCTGACCGCGGGCGTCAGCGACCGGCGGCAGGTCAGGCTTGCGGTGCGCGTGGCCGCCCTGCAGACCCTGCTGACGCGACGCCCGGCGCGCCCTTACCGCCCACTCGCAGCGGCAGCCTGCAAAATGCAGGCCGTGAAAATCCGCAGGTCCGGTGAGCGTTCCGGATGATGCCGCGCCGCGGGACTGTGTCGATGCGGCAGCACCATGGTTACAATACGCCGCCTGATGGACGCCCTCTCCATACGAAATCTGCGCAAGACCTACGCTAACGGCAACGAGGCGTTGAAGGGCATCAATTTCAACGTTGCCGTCGGGGATTTCTATGCGCTGCTCGGGCCAAACGGCGCCGGCAAGACGACGGCTATCGGGATCATCTCGTCCCTCGTGAACAAGACCGCCGGCGAGGTAGAGGTCTTCGGGCACAACATCGATCGCGAGCTGGAAGCGGCCAAGCAGTGCATCGGGCTGGTACCGCAGGAATTGAACATCAACCAGTGGGAAAAGGTCGGCAACATTGTACTGACACAGGCCGGCTACTATGGCCTGAGCGGTCGCCTGGCGCAGGAGCGCACGGAAAAATACCTGCGTGCGCTGCGCCTGTGGGACCGGCGCAACGACATTGCGCGGAGCCTCTCCGGCGGCATGAAGCGGCGGCTGATGATTGCACGGGCCCTCGTTCACGAACCCCGGCTGCTGATACTCGATGAGCCGACTGCCGGTGTGGATATCGAAATCCGTCGCTCCATGTGGAATTACCTGCGCGACATCAACGCAGCCGGTACGACCATCATCCTTACCACGCACTACCTAGAGGAAGCCGAGTCACTTTGCCGCCACGTTGCCATCATCGACGAGGGCGAGATCATCGAGGACGCGCCCATGAGCCGTGTCCTGCGCAAACTGCAGCGCGAAGTGTTCGTGCTCAGTCTCGCGGATGAACCGGATCGAGCGCCCGAACTCGAGGGCTTTCGCACTGAACTGGTGGATAGCGGTGAACTCGAAGTGGAGATGGGACCGGCGCATACGCTCAATGACCTGTTTCAGGCGCTGGATGCCCGCGGGATCGAGGTCGTCAGCCTCCGCAACAAGGCCAACCGGCTCGAGGAACTGTTCATGCGCCTCGTGGAAAACAAGCAGCCGCCGACCGGAGAGGTGGAAAACGCGTGAACGTCGCCCTCAACGCAGTCGCCATCAAGACTCTGATACGCAAGGAGATGATCCGGGTAATGCGCATCTGGGTGCAGACCATCGTGCCACCGGCGATTACGATGACGCTGTATTTCATCATTTTCGGCAACCTGATCGGGCGTCGCATCGGCACGATGGACGGGTTCGATTACATGCAGTACATCGCGCCGGGCCTGATCATGATGTCCGTCATCACCAATTCCTACGGCAACGTCGTATCGTCATTTTTCGGCGCCAAGTTCGGCCGCCACCTCGAAGAGATGCTGGTATCGCCAATGTCGAATTCCGCGATCATCATCGGGCACATTGCAGGCGGCGTGCTGCGCGGACTGATGGTGGGCGCGCTGGTTACGGTGATCGCGCTGTTCTTTACGCGATTGCGGGTCGAACATCCGCTGATGACGATCTCCATCGTGCTCCTGTCTTCGACGGTCTTCGCGCTCGCAGGCTTCATCAATGCCATATTTGCGAAGAAATTCGATGACATTTCGATCATACCCACCTTCGTACTCACGCCGCTCACTTACCTCGGTGGCGTTTTCTATTCCATTTCGCTGTTGCCGGAATTCTGGCAGGCGGCGTCCAAGGCGAACCCGATTCTCTACATGGTCAACGCCTTCCGTTACGGCATCCTGGGTAGATCGGACATTAGCATCGGTCACGCCTATATCATCCTGATCGCATTCGTCGCGCTGCTGTTCTCGGCCTGCCTGTACCTGATGAACCGCGGCGTCGGTATCCGCGAGTAGTCATGTGCGGCCGCTTCGCATTCTATTCTCCGGCCGAGGCTACGGCGGCGCTGTTCGGCGCAACCGGCACGCTGGATCTCGATCCGCGATACAACATTGCGCCGACGCAGAACGTCGCGGCGGTACGCAACCGTGAGGACGATGGCCGGGAACTCGTAGCCCTGCGCTGGGGTCTCGTGCCGTTCTGGGCCAGGGATCCGTCGATCGGTAACCGGATGATCAATGCCCGAGCCGAGACGGTCGCCGAGAAGCCGGCGTTCCGCGCGGCGTATCGGCGCCGGCGCTGTCTCGTGCTCGCCGATGGCTTTTACGAATGGCGCCGCGAGGGCACGCTCAAGATTCCCTGGTACATCGCTCTCGCGCGCGAGGAGCCGTTCGCATTCGCCGGACTCTGGGAGAACTGGCAAAGCAAGGAAACCGGCGAGACGCTCGAGACGGCGACGCTGATCACGACAGAGGCCAATGAATTCCTGGCGCCGCTGCATCATCGCATGCCCGTGATCCTGGAGCCGGATCGCGCCGAACGCTGGCTCGCGGGCGACGACGAACTGATCGGCACCGCGAGGCAGGACTGCCCGCGGCTCAGGGCCTGGCCCGTGGACCGTCGGGTCAACAACGCACGCAACGAAGGTGACGAGCTGATCGAGCCGGACGGCGAGGCGCTGGAAGGCTAGTCGCGAACCGGGCGAGAGTAGGGCTGCGTAGCGACGATCAGTGTGCCGGGCCCGCCATGCACGCCGAGCGCCGCGCCGATATCGGTGATCGTCGTGCGGTGAATATTGTCGAAGCGACAGCGCAGCTCGCGCTCGAGTTCCGCAGCATCCTGCGGGCACACGGCGTGGCCGATGGCGACGTCGAGGGACTCCGCGGCGGGCGTTAGCCTGGCCACGTAACGCGCGAACCGCCGTATCCGGTTCCTGCGGCCGAACAGGAACCTGCCCGAAGCGACACGTCCGTCGGGCACGGTGCGGATGATGGCAGTTGCGCGCAACAGGTCGGCGATGGTCTTGACCCAGCGCGGCACCCGACCACCGCGTACCGCGAAGCGAAGGTCTTTGAGCAGGCCGTAGGTTCGCGTTTCCGGGATCAGCTTGTCCACCGCGGCGATTGCGTCCTGAATGCTCAGTCCCGCCTTGGCATATTCTGCGGCGGCGACGGCCAGCAGGCCCTGGCCGAGTGATGCATTGCGCGAGTTGACGACGTGGACACGCCCATGCGCGTTCACACGCGCGGCGGCCGATCGCGCGGCTTCGAGCGTACCGCTCGCTTTCCCCGTAAGGTTGATCGACAGCACGTCGGCGAAGTGGCTCGCGAGGAACTGATACTGGCGCCTGAAGTCTCCGGGAGCCGGCTGTGACGTCGTTGGGTGATGCGGATTGGTGCGCAGCTCTTGGAAGAACTCGTCGGCCGTGATGCTCACCTTGTCGAGGTAGCCGCGATCGCCGAATTGGATGCGGCAGGGGACCATGTGAATGTCCAGCCGCTCCATGTCCTCGTCGGGTATGTCGGCGGCGGAATCGGTGATCACGGCGAAGCGCCTGGTCGTATCGTGGCTGCTCGATTGCTGGCGTCGCATGTCATCGGCCTTCTCGGCGCTGACTTCCCCGAAGTCGCGGGCGAGACCGAATACGCGCTCCGGCTCGTCAACGTGAATATGGATCTTCGCCTTGCGCTTCGTGCCGGCCAGCACGAGCGAGTCACCGAGTTCCGCAAGCGCCTCGCGCAGCTTGCGCCGGTTGATGTCTGCACCGGTAACGATGCACTCCGTGCAGAAACGAAATCCCGACTCCAGGGAACTGCCGGCCGTGACCAGGGGGGCCTCGATGCTGAGCAGCGACAGGTCGGGTTCGGGGACGATTTCGCCCGTGACGAGATATTCGTTCATGCCGTCGACCAGGTCGACAAATCCCTTGGCACCGGCATCCACCACGCCGGCCTTGCGAAGCACTTCCAGTTGCTCCTGGGTATCCGCCAGTGCCTGTCTCGACCGCACGAGCGCTTGTCGCAGCAGATCTGCGAAACTGCTGTCCGCATCCTTCCTGCCATGATCGGCGATACTGCCGGCAAAGGCGGCGATCACCGACAATATGGTGCCCTCGCGGGGATTCGACAGGGCGTCGTGCGCATAAACATTCCCGGTCGTGACGGCTGTCGCGAAGGTGTGGGGCGTGAAACGGCTCAGCTCGCCGGCCGAATCACTGATGCCCTGGAAGAACTGAGCCATTATCGCGCCCGAATTGCCGCGGGCCCCGTCCAGCAGCGCATCGGCCACGGCCGCCAGCAGGGTACCCAGGTGCTTTTCGTCACCGCGCTGAAGGACGGGCAGCGCGGCGCCCAGCGACAGGCTCAGGTTGGTACCGGTGTCCCCGTCCGGCACCGGGAATACGTTGATCTGATTGAGCACTTCCTGGTCGTCGATGACGCGGTGGATCCCCGAGATCAGTGCACTGGCGAAGGTGTCGCCGGAAAGCTGTCTCAGTTCGGGCGCGTTCAAGCGTCAGGGCCCGGCTTACTCGCGCGGCAGCAGGAAACGGGTTCCCGCGTAATCGAGTATGACGCCCTCCGGCGTAATTTCCTGCACCACGGGACCCTCTGCGAGGCGAGATTTCTCCCGGTGTCTGACCATGTTGATGAAGACGAAACGATCAGACGGCACCTCGCTGTAGACGTGAATGTCGAGGTGCAGGTCGGCGATCTGCATCGTGCCGTCTGCCCGCAATTCGTCGGCCGTCGGGAGCGCGGCAAGCGTGAACCCGGATTGCGGCCGGGGTTGGGGAGGCGCGGCCGGCGGCACTTCGGATGCCGCTGTCTTGGCCGGCGGTTCGACCTGCGGTTCGGCAGCGGGTTCGGGTCTTCCCGCAACGCTCGCCCTGCCGGCTGACTCCCGTTCGCGCGCCTCCCGGATCTTCTCGGAGAACGATGGCCCGGCTGTCTGCGCGGGCTGTGTCGTGGGCGCCTGCCCCGACGGCGGCATGAGTTCCGGCGTATCGTCGCGCAACAGGACGCCCAGCAATACGGCCAGGTTGACGGCGAGGAGCACCGCCAGCACCCAGAGCCAGCGAGGCGCGCGCGGCGACTCGGCGCCGGACGGCACGTTCGCGAAATCCGAGGGACCCTGCTGCTGCCGTTCGGTCTCCGACTTCTTCAGTGCATCAAGAATAAATGACATGAGCTAACAGGCCCTCATTCCCGGGCAAGCCTGGGCGTTGTGAGTCGGGGCGTATTCTCCGACCCGAGTAGCGAGTTGATGATGATCTGCGTCTGCTGACCGGCGAGGCCGTCGACGTCGAGTCGGTGGTCGCGCTGGAAGTCGATGACGCGTTGTTCGAGTTGTTCGTCGTAAACAATCGAATCGAGCGGTTCGGCCCGGTAGCGGTCGTCGATGGCCGCAAGGCTGCGCCGCAACCACAGGACGTTTTCACCACGCGAACCCCGACCGAGGGCGTACGACACCCCGTTCGGCGGTCTCCAGATCAGGATGTAATCGCCGAACCAGATGTCCGTCACGTCCAGGAACGTATGTGTAACGCTGACGCCGGCGATGGACAGTTCGGCTTTATCGCCGTGGAGGGCTTGGAGAACGACGTAGTGGGCCTTGCCGCGGCTGTCAGTGAGCGTGAGGATGGCCGGCCGATCCAGTTGCCGGAGGCCGCTCCACGACCCCCGCTGCATCAGGCATGCATAGCCCTCGCTCCGCGCCGCCTCGCAGCCATTCGTGATCGGATCGCTGAATTCCAGGCCCCAGAGACCGAAGAGGACCTCAAACGCCGGTGCGAGCCTGGTCAACTCGCCTGCGAGTAACAGCTGATCGTCCAGTTTCGCTTCCGGTTCGGGTTCGGCCGGCGGTGCGGCATCGGCTTCCGCTCGTCGTTCGGGCTCGGGCTCCGCAGCCGATGGTTCGGCGTCGATGACGGGTGCCGGTGCCTCCTCCAGCGCAGCGACGGCGTTTGCCGGGGCCGGGGAAGCCGCGTCGCCGCGTTCCTCCAGCAGAGGCCACAGGCTTGCCACGATGACGGCGATGGCAACTCCGCCACCGACGGGTATCGCCCAGCGCAGCAGCGGCGCCGTGTACGGTATACCTTTGATTTCCGCTGCCGCTCGCCGCACCAGGCGGCGGCCGACGCGCCGGGTCTCCTTGCTGTACGCACCCAGCAATGCGCGATCACAAATGACGTTGATCAGCCGTGGAACGCCGTCCGTCAGCCGATAGACTTCGCGCTTTGCGCCGCTATCGAAGACTTCGCCGAGTGCGCCCGCGACCCGCAGGCGGTGTTCGATGTATTTTGCGGTCTCGTCGCGAGACAAGGGCTCGAGGTGGTAGCGGCCCGTGATGCGCTGCGCCAGCTGTCGAAGATCTTCCCTGGCGAGCAGGTCGCGGAGCTCGGGCTGGCCGATCAGGATGATCTGCAGCAATTTCTGTTTCGCGGTCTCGAGGTTGGTCAGCAAACGCACCTGTTCGAGTACGTCGGGAGACAGGTTCTGCGCTTCGTCGACGACGAGTATGACGCGTCGCCCTTCGGCATGAGCGCGGAGCAGCTGCCGGTTCAGGGTGTCCACGAGCGCCTTGACGCTGCCCCTGATTTCCGGTGCGAGGATTCCGAGTTCCTCGCAAATGGTCTCGAGAAACTCGATGACGGAAAGACGCGGGTTCAGGACGACGGCAACGTCCGCGTTGTTCGGGAGCTTGTTCTGCAGCAGGGTGCGTACCAGAGTGGTCTTGCCGGTTCCGACTTCACCGGTAAGCTGCACGAAACCGCCGCTCTCCGTCACGCCGTAAACCAGGTGTGCGAGGGCCTCGCCGTGACGTTCGCTCATGAACAGGTAACGCGGGTCGGGCGTTATCGCGAAAGGTTTTTCATTGAGTCCAAAGAAACTCGCATACATGACTGGGTCCGCCGACCGTGTCGAACAGCGCTCGATTCTACCTCATTCACGGTCTGTGCAAGGTCCTCGCTCGCGCAACCGAATCGCTGCCGAATCGGTCCCGGATTTCGTCGATGGCGCGATCGAAGTCCGATGCCTGCCCGGAGTCGCCGTCGCCGAACAGGTCCGGCTGTTCCGCGGGCGCAAGTGAACTGCAGCCGACGCCGAGCAGCCGGATTCTCGAGTCCGGATTGCCGCAGAGCCAGGCGGCCAGCAGGTCCCGGGCAAGCGCATAAATCTGGTCGGTGCCGTTCCCGGGTGGCTTGAGCTGCTGCTGGCGGGTGAAGGTCCTGAAGTCGGATTGCCGAATCTTGATCTGGACGGTGCCGGCGAACAACGCCGCCTTGCGCAGCCGGCCAGCCGTCCGTTCCGTCAGCCTCAGGAGTTCCCGCTCCATGTCCCGGCGATCGCAGAGATCGACATCATAGGTTTGCTCATTGCTGATGGACTTTTCCCTGCGCGACGTGACGACCGGTCGCTCGTCGATGCCGGATGCGTGCTCACGCGCCTTGCCGGTAAAACGCCCGAAGACCGGTTCCAGCTTGCGGTCGGGTGCCCGCCGCAGCTCGGCGATCGTCCGTATGCCGATCGCATCCAGCCGTGCAAGCGTCCGCCTGCCGATACCGGGAATAACGGAGACCGGCAGGGGATCAAGGACGTCGTGCACCTGGTCCGCCATCACGACTACGAGACCGTCCGGTTTGTCGAGATCCGACGCGATTTTTGCCACGAGCTTGTTCGTGGCGACGCCTACCGATGCGGTAAGCCCGGTACGCTCGCGAATCCGGTCCTTGACTGCGAGGGCGATACGGCGGCCCGAGCCGAACAGGCGTCGGCTCGACGTTACGTCGAGGAACGCCTCGTCGAGCGACAGCCCCTCTACGACGGGCGTAAATTCCTTGAATACGGCGAATATCTCGCGAGACACGTCCTGGTAGTGCGCCATACGCGGCGCGACGCGAACGAGGTCCGGGCATCGTCTGCGCGCCTCCGCCATCGGCATTGCCGAGCGCACGCCGAAAGCCCGGGACTCGTAGCTTGCGGCGGCAACGACGCCACGGTTCGAGCCGCCACCGACGACGAC
>JAACFE010000160.1 GCA_009937525.1 Gammaproteobacteria bacterium | reverse complement strand
GCCGGTACCAATCCGGTACGCACGGAGATGAGATGCAGTAAGGCAGTTCAGGCAAGTCGCCATGCCGGACGCATGAATCTATGGCGGGTGCTACGTGCTTCCTCTCAACACGTCACCTGAAGTGAGCAGCGATTGATCGGTGCTCGCGACCAGAGACCAAGCGGCTTGCGTTTACGGAAGCAGTACCACGCAGAATGCCATCACGACATTGGACGTTTCGACCGTTTCTGCGACCTGCAGCCCGCCCGAGCCATCTTCCGCTTACTGTGCCGCCCAGTTTCTGGGCGGCTTTTTTCTTGCCCGGTTTCTGACCCGACCGGTGGGAGATGCAGCATGACGATCAGGGTGCTCCCCGGCCTGCTTTTTTGTGCGCTGGCATCGCAGATGACGGCCTGCGCGCCCAGCCAGCCCGATGTTCCCTATCCCGCCTTCGTGCGCGTCGACGAGATACCGGACGTCTTCATCGCCGGCCTGCCCGGCGTGCGCGCGAAAGGTCTCGTCGGCGCGAACAGCGACAGCGCCGGCGGCGGCTACCGGATCGACCTGCCATCGTCCTGGCAGGGCACGAGCGGTGCATCTCCGGACAAGACCCTCGAGATCTTCGTGATCGACGGTGAACTGAGCGTCGCCGACGTCAGCCTCAAACGTGGCGGCTATGCCTATCTTCCGCCCGGAACACTGGGCTTCAAGCTGAAATCATCGACTGGCGCGAGAATTCTCTATTTCCTCGACGACATCGAACCGACCGCCGTCATCCGCACGCCGTTGATTCTGGAGAGCGGACTGGTCGAGTGGGAAGACACCGAAACAGACGGTGTCGCGGTGAAGGAGCTGCGGGCCGATCCCGGTTCCGGCGCCCGGACCTGGCTCGAGCGCACCGAGCCCGGCGCGACAATACCGTGGCAGTCATCGACAGCCAACCGCGAAGGCTACCTGGTCATCGGCAATTACACTCACAGCGAGTGTGTCGGTACCGAAGTCGCTACAGACGTCTATTTTCCCGGGGGCTACGTTTACCGTCCGGCCCATTCGATCAATGGTGGACCGGACGCTTTCGCGGCAACGACGTCCATCTGGTTTTTTCGTGAGTTGACGGACGGAGAGGCCGCCACTCACGAACGTTGCGAGCTGGCAACGACAGGATACTGACGTTTGCCGCAGCCACAGCTGCAGGAGCGCTTCTCGAAGCGCGATAGCGATCGCGGGTCGGTGCCGGCTGCTGCAGGAGAGTCGTGCAGTGATCCTAGGGCGCCATCGCGGTTGCTATGACCCGGCGCGGTGCCGGCCAGCCTTCGACGGTGCGCGTGGGATCTTCCGGATCCAGCGCATCAGCGAGTGACTCGAAGCTCATCCACTCCGTCGATCGCTGTTCCTCGCTCGTCGTAATCGAGGTGTCGATGACCTCGATATCCCGGAAACCGCTGCGCCGCAGCCAGGTGCTCAGCTCCGCGAGCGAGGGCAGCAGCCAGACGTTCTTCATGCGCGCGTAGCGGTCCGGCGGAGTGCATGCACGGGATTCCTCGCCGGGTATGAAGATGGTCTCCAGGACCAGCTGCCCGCCGCGTCGCAGCGTGCCGCGAAGTTGCCGCAGGTGTTCCAGCGGCGAACGCTGGTGATAAAGGACGCCCATCGAGAACGTCGTATCGAAAGCATGGCAGGCATCGGGAAGCTCGTGGAGACGCAACGGCAAGACCGCGACCGGCGTTGCTGGCAGCTGCGCCGTGACCGCAAGGAACTGCATGACGTAAAGCAGAGTTGGGTCGATACCCAGGACCGCAGCTGCGCCCCTCTCCACCATGCGCAGTGCGTAGTAGCCGTTACCGCAGCCGACGTCGAGCACATGCCGGCCGGTCAGCGGGGCGATCGCGTCCTCTACGCGTCGCCACTTCAGGTCGCTGCGCCATTCCGCGTCGATGTGCACACCGCCGATGTCAAATGGCCCTTTGCGCCAGGGGGCGAGCTGCAATAACAGCGCGCGCCGTTCGGCGTCGTTCGATGCCGACCGCAATTGCGCAATGACCGCCTGCCAGCGCTCGAAGTCGCCGTGCTCGGACGCCGAAAAACGTTCATTCTGCAGTGCCCGCAGCGGTTCCAGCCAGTGCCCGAGCCGCAGCTTTTCGAGAACGTCGGCGAGGGCGGCGGTGTCCGGCACGCTCATCGTATTGCGATGATCGAAACAAAATTGAAATAACGCAGCCATACGGCCGCGCTGCTGAAGCCGGCGCGCAACAGGCGGTCGCGGTGCTTGTCGACGGTCTCCGGAATCAGCACGTTCTCGAGGGCGGCTCGTTTGCGGCTGATCTCCAGCGCGCTGTATTCGTTGCGCCGCTTGTGTTCGTGGTGGAGTTCCACGAGCAAGGCCTCCATCGCCGGGTCCGGGTCGACCACCTTCTCCGACAGCACGAGCAGGCCGCCATCATTCAGGCCATCGAAGACCCGCCGGATCATCGCATCGCGCTGCGCGAGCGGCAGGAACTGCAGCGTGTAGTTCAGCACCACCATGGAGGCATTCGTAAGTCCGGCCTCGCGTATGTCGCCCTCGATCACGTCGACCGGCGAGGCCGCCGGGTCGCGCAGGCACTCCTCACGAACGATGCTTCGGCAGCGCTCGATCATCGCCGGAGCATTGTCAATGGCCGTTATGCGGCAGCCCTTGGCGCGAATGCCCTGACGCATGGCAAGCGAGGCGGCGCCGAGCGAACAGCCGAGGTCGTAGCAGTTGCTGCCGTCCCGAACATAGCGCGCCGCCAGTGATCCGATCGCCTCCAGGGACGTTGCGTAACCGGGGATCGAACGCCGCAGCATGTCCGGGAACACGGCTGCGACCTCATCGTTGAATCGAAAAGGCTCGCCCGGGTCCTCTGTTCTGTAAACCGTGTCTCTGGCCATCGATCGATACGCGCTGGGCGGTTTCGGAGCCGCGAAATGCCTGTGTTGCGGGCGCGGGCCTGGGCCCGCGAACTGCTGCGCGCTTCAACAAGCGCTCCTACAATGGGACAATCCCGCCCGATATGCTACGCGAACTTCACCAGGAACTCGGCATCCCCGCAGACTACGGCAAGTCCGGAGGCCCGCCCGCGTACGATGAGGCGGGCGAACTCGTGGAGGTCGGGCCGAACCTGGTGGGCCGCATGCAGCGACTCACGCCGGCCGCGGCCAGGCAGTGGCAGGCGATGGTCGGGGCGGCCGCCGGCGACGGGGTGACGCTGCTGATCGTATCCGGGTTCCGCAGCTACGAGTACCAGGCGGCGCTGATTCGCAAAAAAATCAATGCAGGTCAATCGATTACAGATATTCTCGAGGTCAACGCGGCGCCGGGGCACAGCGAGCACCATACCGGCCTTGCCGTCGATATCGCGACGCCGGGGTCGCGGCCGCTGACCGAGGAGTTCGAGGACTCCGAGGCCTTCAGCTGGCTGGGGTCGAATGCGGCCCGTTTCGGCTTTACGATGTCTTATCCGCGGGACAATCCCTGGGGCATAATCTACGAGCCCTGGCACTGGGCGATGAACGGCTGAAAGCGGGCTGTGTCGCGGGATTCGGAGCATGCCGCATAGCAAAAAAAAGTCCGCTGGCGGTTGACAGGCAAGGGAGGCAGTTAGACAATAGCCGGCTTGTGTCCGCGGAGGGGTACTCAAGCGGTCAACGAGGGCAGACTGTAAATCTGCTGGCTATGCCTACGT
>JAACFE010000014.1 GCA_009937525.1 Gammaproteobacteria bacterium | reverse complement strand
AGCAACGTCGAACATGCCCGCATGCGTATTCATGCCGATGAACCAGGCCGGGCTATCGAGTACCTGGAAAAGGCACATTCGCAGCGCGAAACAATCCTCGTTTACGCGACAGTCGATCCCCAGTTTCGACCGGTCTGGGACGATGACCGCTTTCAGGCGTTGCGTCGGAAAATGAACTTGCCTTGATGTCGTGTCGTCGATCACCGAGACGCACGGAGCGTCGTCCGCGGCGGACTCGCCCCACCGCCAGAAATCAAAATGGGGCCCCATGCGGGCCCCATTTTGATTTTCGGCCGAGTGTGGTGGAGGACTTCGAACCCTGTTCGACTCAGGTAGCCGCGTAGCGGCGAGTGGGGGCGTGGAGCCGCAGGCGTAGCGTCTATCCCAGCCGCGCAGCGGCCATCCGCCCCCGTCTCCGCCAACAAGGTGGGAATTGAACCGCTGGCAATCCAATTCGTGTAGGGTAGTGCCCAGACTCGCAGGCCACAACAAGAAGAAACAGGGCTGCCAGCATGAACATTTTCACCATTACGATTTTTGTCAGTATCCTGGTTTACATCGGGATTGGTAACTACGCCGGCCGCAAAGTTAAGAACCTCGACGACTATGTTGTAGCGGGACGAAACGGATCCACGCTGATGATCGTTGGGACTCTGGTTGCGAGCTTCCTGAGCACGAACACATTTCTTGCCGAGTCAGGCATGGCGTATGGGGTCAACGCGGGAGGGTGGATACTGCTGCCCCCGATCGCTTATGCCGGCTATGTCTACGGTGCTGTATTTTTCGGGCGATATCTGCGCCGTAGTCGTGCCCTCACAGTTGCCGAATTCTTCGGACGTCGCTTCAACGATCATCGGGTCAGGCTGGTTGCCGCTGCGACCGTAATCGTTGGCATTGGTTGTTACCTGGTCGCGGTGACGCAGGGCGCGGCACTGATTCTGTCGGAACTTGCGGGGCTCGAATATCGGAGCGCTTTGCTGATCGTCTGGTTCAGCTATACCTCGTTCACACTGTATTCGGGATCCAGGGGCGTCGTCATCACAGATACCCTGATGTTTCTCTTATTTGCGTCAGTGACGCTGTTCGCCCTTTTCTCCATTCTCGATACACACGATGGCTGGATGACCGCACTCGGAGGGCTTGCGAATCTTGAGGCGAAGCCGGATCTGCTCGAATGGTACGGCCAGCTTGGACCGGACAAGGAATGGCAGTCGCCCGCAGATTTCCTGGTTTGGTACCTCATTGTTGCTTTCGCATGGAGCTTCGTAACCGCAATCAGTCCCTGGCAGTCAAGTCGCTACCTGTTGGCGAAGAACGAACATGTCGTGCTGCGCTCAGCATGTCTTGCGGCTATCTGCGTGATCTCGATTCAGACGTTGTTGTACGTTGGCGCCGCCGTCGTAAATCTGAGTAACCCTGACATCGTGCCGTTTGAGAAGGTCATGATCTGGGCGTCGACTAACTTGATGCCACCTTTGCTCGGGGCGCTGGTCCTGGCAGGTGTGGTTGCGGCTGCCCTGTCATCCGCGACAACATTTCTGTCAATAGTCGGCTTTAACCTGAGCAACGACATACTTGGTCGGTCCAAAGACGCCAGTCAATCGGCCTTGGGCTATAGCCGCTTGATGATGTTCGCCACCAGTATTATCGCGTTGATAGTCAGTCTTTCCTTTGAGCCGCAGATCTTCTGGCTGACCTATTTCGCTGGAACGTTGTTTGCCTCAGCCTGGGGACCCGTCGCATTGATGAGTATATGGAGCAGCCGTATCACGGCTCCTGCCGCCATGTGGGGAATCATCGCGGGCTTTTTCGGCAACGTTATTCCGAAATTGCTGAGTCTTGCAGGTGTTGTGGACTGGCCCGTCTATCTGAACCCGATTCTTATTGGGGCAGCATTCAGCCTGGTAACAGTCTTGACTGTATCTCGATTTACACAGGTTACTGACGAAGAACGTGACTACAGAGAATCTCTGTTCGTGGCGCCGCGGGACGATGTTGATCCGCGCAAGATTGCAGGCACGCTCAGGATCGCGTACCTGACAGGAGGGTTCGGTCTGTTGTCAGCTGCTTTGCTAATGAGCTTGTTCGTACTGCCGTACCGGGAATTGAAGGGCGAGTCGGTCATTGGAGGGTGGTTTAGCATCGAGGCGGTCTTCGCTTACGGCTGGGCCCTTGTATTCGCTGTCTGTACATACCTGCTGATTTACGGCGCGCGCCGCTCTTACGTGCGGCGATTGAAACAATAGCGCCATATGGACCGGAGCATCTTTCGCGCAAGACTCACCTCACCGCCAGAAAACGAGATGGCCCCCTTGTGGGGCCCGTCTTAAGTGTCCTCCGAGCACAGAGCCGACACACTCGTCCAAGACCGATAATTTCATGTCGTTGGCCGTACTGCATATAGGTAAGTTCCTCGAGTCACTGGCAGGATCGTAGGTGATCTAATCGGGAACGATATTGCGAGTAAGAAGCCCAAAGGACCGTAAGGAGAATAAGAAAATGGTAGAGAATGTAAGAATTTTGCTCGCCGTGGTGTTAGTCGCCATAGCACCAATCACCATGTTCGCTCAAGACGCGGAACAGGCAACAAAGGAAGCCCTCGATAAGCTCGAGCAGATGTCGGTAGAAGTAAACAGCTTCGTTGGCGATGTCCGCTTCGATGAAAGTGATGTGAATAGCCTGATCGACCTCTGGGAGGAATACTCGGAAATCGGCGAAGATGAATACGAAACGGAAGAAGGCATCGAATTTGAGTCACTACTTAATGATGATCGATATCTTCAGTGGGCCGAATCGCACAATCTCGACGCCGACGACTGGGCTCGGAATACAGTGCGCATAACGATGATGATCTATCGTGAACAGATGCTCGAAGCGGCCAAGATAATGCCCGAGCAGATGGCGCAACAGATGGCGATGATCGAGGAACAGCGTGAGCAGTTCGGCGAGGAAATGTACCAGCAGATCAAGCAGGGAATGGAAGAATCTGCGCAGTACAGTAAGGCGATAGCGGAGAACGCCCGGAGTCTGCCCGAACCGACTGCAGCCGAACAGGCGATACTGGATCAGTACCGTGCTGAATTGATGATGCTCATGGAGTCCGATGAGGAGGACGACTATTACGGAGACGACGAGTACTATGAGGACGAGGAGTACTACGAGGAAGACGAATACTAAGGCAATTTCGAGTACAAAGGTTCCGGCTGAAATTGGCGAATGGTCCCCTCGAGCCAACTCCTGAGTCGCGAGAGCATCCTCCGTTCAGGACTCGCTCCACCGCCAGAACGAACAAGGGCCCCGCAAGGCCTCTTTTCGTTCTGGCCGAGTGCCGTCAGCGTGGGCGCCGCCTAATGCTTCGCATAGCTAATCAGCGTTTCCAGGTAGCGGGACTTGAGCTGCTCACTTGCCAGAGCCTGTTTAATCGGCGGCAGCTTCAGGATCACACCTAACACGCCAGCCATGGCGCGGTGGCTCCACAAGACCTGGTTGTCGAAGATCAGGTTCTGCAATTTGCCCCGTTCAATGGCCATGACGACCGCCCGGTGTGTTCCGTTCAATGGCGTAAGAACCCGCTTCGGACGCGATTCCAAAGACAGGCTATCGTGTTTGTTGCAGCTGCGTATACACACGCCGCAACCAAGACAAAGCTCAGCATTCAGCCGGGCTATTTTCATCCTCGGTTTGTTCGGATCATGGGCTGAAACCAGGGTCATCGCCTCGACCGGGCAAACATTGACGCATTTACCGCAGCCATTGCAGGTTTCCTCGTCGATTACCGGGATGAAGTTCGTCGTGTGCACAGGGTTGAGAATTGCAAAACGGCGTGCGGCGATCATTGCCTCACAACAGCAGCCACAGCAATTACAAATGAAGTTGACACTCTCGCGCACATTCTCGCCGAACTGCACCAGGTTGTTGTCGTAGGCCTCCTGCAATAAGTCGTGACATTCCTCTTTGTCGATCTCACGCGCAACACCATGCCTTGTAAGCGAGGACGCGGTGGTGTTGAAGGTCATACAGATATCCTGGGGTGCGGAACAGGCCCTGCCCATATGTTCCATCTTGTGCCTGCAGTAACAGCGTCCCACACCGATGTGGCTCGCTGTTTCAATCACCTCGCTGGCCCGCTCGTAGTCCAGCACATGCAGTGCATTTTCACCGGACAGAGCAGGTTCATGCACGAAAGTTCGCCCCAGCTGAGTTTCACCACGGGTAAATAGCTCCCTGATGAAGTCCTCCTCCACATTCATGTACTCATGAAACAGCTCGCTCAGCACTTTCTGATCGATATCATGGCGGACGCGCATCAGGGAGAACTCGAAGAAACCGGCCATCGGTGGCGGCAGTGCATAAACCGTTTCACCGTTCTGCTCGAAATCGACCAGAATGGCCCTGTCGGCCAACTCATCCAGTATGTTCTGCGTCTCGGTGAGGCTCTTCTTCCAGATACGGCTGGCTTTCTTTGCGGTAAATGGTTTGATCGGCATGAGTGAAACCAGCCCGGCTTCTTCCTCACTAAACAGCATCGACAAGATCCGGAACAGGAGGTCGGACGGCGGTGCGCCCTGGGGAAACCGGTTCAGCCTTTCGGTCAGGGCGGAGTAACTCGTTCTCAGCGTTGTATGGGCCACGTTTCAGAACCCTCTGGAAGAAATCTGAACGTACACCGGAACGAGAGCACGTGGGTATATGGGAAAATGCGCATATCTCGAAGTCCCCGCCATGGGTTCCGTTCGCAGCTCGGCCAAACCGTTGCAGGCCACGAAACTCGAGCTCGGCGCCAGCAATCCCGAGGACAGCACGATCGAGCTATCGATCGAAGTGGAGATGCTGTCGGAGTAGTCGGGTCTGGCCTCGCCACGCGCATGCGAACCGCACACTCCCGCCGCAATTATGCGGTCATCGAGTCGCGACTACTCGGCGACGTTTTCTACGAACTATTCCGCTCACATCGCCGATATGTGACCGGGACTCCTGGCCCGTCTGTGCCCCCGCATGCCTGGACCAGACCCAGCCCGGCCGGAAATGGCCCAGCCCGATCCGCACCGATGGCAGGTAGACTACCCAGTATTCGCTGCCATCGAGGAACGTTCGATCGGGCGGTCCGATCGGGATGGTCTTGCATTCGAGATCGCTCAACATCGATGGCCCCTGGTCAGGATTATAAAGTCAGAGGACTGAACTGCGGTTTCCCGTGGCTGCTGGCCGCAGAAATACGCAGGCCTGGAGTTAAGGCTCCCACGAAGCGACTCAGGAACCTTCAGACACGCTCAGAATGAAATCCCGAATATCGTCGAGCGTTTCTTTCCGGATGATCGTATTCCCACGACCGATCGGGTCCTCAAGCGCATGGCCGGACCCTTCGTAGATTTTCACTTCAATCTCGGGATTCTGTAAAGCGCGTAACCTTGCAGCGCTCTCTGCCGACGGCACGTTCGTGTCTTGCTCTCCGTAAAGAACGAGTGATGGTACCGACGTCCGCTGCCAGTAGGGGATCGGATCGAAATTACCTATCGCGGACCAGAATGTCTTCTGGCGAATACGGATGAGTGACCAGGCGGCGGGGTAGGCGAGCACGTCGGAAAGCCCCGGGAGAACGCCGATCTGCCTGAGGTTGTGATTTTCCTCGTAGACCAGCTGATCGTGCATCGGGATGGCGCCACCGACGACGTTCACGATGAACGCGATGTCCCCGGATTGAGCTGCCGCGACCGGGGCGAAATGCCCTCCCTGGCTCATGCCGATCACGCCGATCTCGGAGATCGCAACCTGCTCCTGATGTTTCAGGAAATCGACGGCCGCCACGGTATCGGTAGCCAGGTCCTCAAAGCTTGCGGTCCGCCAGTCTCCCTCCGACTTCTCGGAGCCTCGCTTGTCAGGAAGAAGAACGACGATGCCCTTGTCCTGAAGGTATTTTGTGAGCGTCAGGTACCACCCGTTATCCCGACGGCTCGTGCCAGAGCCGTGAATAATGACTGCGGCCGGAAACGGGCCCTCACCGTCGGGGACGAACAGCATGCCCGCCAACATCAGCTCTTGGGACGCGTTCTCGAAACTGATCTCGCGAAAGCTCGTATCTGCCAGTTCGACAAACTCGAAGTTCCGCTGGTCCGGACTGTTGGTCCGCGCTACGAGAACCGGGACAATCAGCAGCGCGAGAAAAGCGAGCGTTAGCAGCGTAATAAGCTTTTTCATGTTCCGACCTGACTGCCTCTCCGCAGGCTAAACACGATACTCCGATGTCGTTCCACGGTCGCGCCGGGATTACGTACTTTCACCTATACAACGGGCCGGGGCGCTGCTGCAATGTAATTTGGTTATACGCCTCAAATCAAAAACAGACCAGGAGCCTATCCGATGTCCACCCGTCTCGATCTCTCCAAGCTCAGCCTGATGGACGCCCTCGATCTCGCGATACTGATCGAGCTGGAGGCCTACGAGCGTTACAAGATGTTCGCGTCACAGCTCGGCCACACCGGCGGCTACGATGCCGGCGCGTTCTTCGCCTCGATGGCCGAGAATGAAGCCAAGCACGGCAGCGAGCTGGCGGAGCGCAGGAAGTCGCTGTTCGGTAACGCGCCCGCACGCCTGACGCTGGACGACCTGTATGATGTCGAGGCGCCGGAAATGGGTGCAGCACACCGCGGTATGTCAACGCTGGACGCATTTGAAGTCGGGCTCGACGCGGAGAAGCGGGCTCACGACTTCTACGACATGGCGTTACCCGGCATCAGCGATCCTGAGGTGATCGAGCTGTTCACCGAGCTTCGTGACGAGGAGACCGAGCACGTCGAGATGCTGCAGGAAGCCATGGCGAAGCTTCCCGATAGCGCCAAAAAAGAGGTCGAATTCGACGTCGACGAGACGCCTTACCTGTAACGGGTGATTCCCGATGGGTCGGGCCTGCCACTGAAGTGGCGGGCGCGTGCCGTGTGCGCGGCCTGATCGTGTTGCGTGGATTCTCGTGCTTCCGGCGGAAGGCAGTATACTTGGGGACCGGGCCGGTCATCCGGCCCGAACCAACAATAATATAGGGGAATACAATGCAACGACTATCCTTACTGCTCTTGAGCAGCAGCTTGCTGCTGTCGTCCGGAATCGCATTCGCGGACAGCCATGAAAGCTCCGCCGAGGGACCCGATCCGGCGACACCGGTTGAAATCTTTCCGTGCACCTTCAATGACGGCAAGGGCCCGTCCGATCTCGACAAGGTCGTGGAAAAATGGAATGCGTGGGCGGACGAACAGAGTCTGCAGGACTATTCGGCCTGGACGCTGGTGCCGTATTACTCGGGTCCGGATCAGGAGTTCGACGTGCTCTGGCTGGGAGGCTCGCCCAGTGCCAAAGCACTCGGTCGCGCCCAGGATCGATGGCTTGCCACCGGCGGCGATGTAATGGATGAGTTCAACAAGCTCTGGACTTGCAGCGCCCATTCCAATTTCGCCGCGCTCGAATACAAGACCCCGCCGGAGCGGGAAGACAAGTCGCATATCGTTGTATCCTTCTCGGACTGCACCATGAATGACGGTATGACGTTCGGCGATATCTCGCCGGCACTGAGCGAATGGTCCGCGTACCGCGCCGGGCACGGTTCGACGTCGGGAATGTGGGTGTTCTTCCCGGCGTACGGCGGTGGCTCGGAGGATTTTGACTTCAAGTTCATCGCGGCTTGGCAGAACCTGGAAGACCAGGGTGCCGATTATGACCAGTACGCCGAAAGCGGCTGGGTCAAAGGCGACGAACTGTTCGCCGGCAAACTCGATTGCGATTCGTCGCGGGTCTATCTCGGCACCAACAGGCGCAGGGCCGCTGACAACGACTAGCGGGTTGTCCGAATCCCGACGCGACAAACGGCTGCACTCGGCGCGGTTTGTATCCGCGCCGCAGAGCAGCCATAATCGCGCCCGGTCCGCGTCGGCTTCCCCGCGACGGTCAGCCGTAAACCCCGTCAGGCCCGGAAGGGAGCAGCGGTAGCGGTGACGCCGGGTGCCGGGGACTCGCTGGCGCGGGCCACTTCCGGATTTCATGTCCGCTGCGGCCGCGGTTTGCCCCTTGCGGCGGAAGGCCCGTGCGTTACACTGACTGACCTTTAGGGAAGACGGTCTACGCCTCTTGGTTTCACTATGAGCTATCTCGTTTTGGCGCGGAAATGGCGGCCAAAAACCTTTGCGGACACGGTCGGTCAGGAGCATGTGCTGAAGGCGCTGGTCAATGCGCTCGATTCCGGACGCCTGCACCACGCCTACCTATTCACCGGTACCCGGGGGGTCGGTAAGACGACGATCGCGAGAATCCTGGCGAAGGCCCTGAATTGCGAGAAAGGCGTTTCGTCGGAACCGTGTGGAGAATGCGGCGCCTGCAGGGAGATCGACGAGGGGCGCTTCGTGGATCTCATCGAGGTTGATGCCGCTTCGAAGACCAAGGTGGACGACACGCGGGACCTGCTCGACAACGTGCAGTACGCGCCCTCCAGAGGCCGCTACAAGGTCTACCTCATCGACGAGGTGCACATGCTGTCGACCAGCTCGTTCAACGCCTTGTTGAAGACACTCGAGGAACCTCCGCCACACGTCAAGTTCCTGCTGGCGACAACGGATCCGCACAAGCTTCCGGTAACGGTCCTGTCGCGCTGCCTGCAGTTCAATCTGAAGCGGCTCACACCGAAGCTGATCCAGGACCGGCTGGCTCATATCTGTGATGCCGAGGGAATCGAAGCCGAGACAGCCGCGCTCGCGATGCTGGCACGTGCCGCCGACGGCAGCCTCAGGGATGCTCTGAGCCTGCTCGACCAGGCAATCGCCTACTGTGGTGGCAAGGTCGACGAGGAGTCGCTGGCGCTGATGCTGGGCACGATCGACCGCGATCACGTCGTCAGGCTGCTCGGGCACCTGGCAGCGGAGGATGCAGCCGCGATCATCGATCTGATTGCCGAACTTGACGAGCATTTTCCCGATTACGCGCGATTGCTCGAGGACCTGGCAAGAATGCTGCAGCGTGTCGCCGTCTATCAACTCGTCGGCTCCGCTGACACCGTCGACGAAATCGGTGAGAGCGTGTTGTCCGAATTTGCGGGATTGTTCGAACCGGCCGATGTCCAGTTGTTCTACCAGACGGCGCTGATGGGCCGCCGCGACTTGCCGCTGGCGCCTGACGCGCGCAGCGGCGCGGAGATGACCTTGCTGCGCATGCTGGCATTCAAGCCCGCGGCTCAGAATGCTGCTAGCGGTGGCTCGGGCGGCTCAGCCGTTAAGCCGGCCGAGAAAATGCCCCGGGCAGCGCCGTCCACCCCGAAACCGGCCGCTGCCGCGGCGAAGGCCCCGGATGCCGCTGCGCAAAGCTGGCGGGATCCGGATTGGGGCGCGTTGATGAGCGATCTGGGGCTGACTGGATCGCTGCGCTTGCTGGCCGGCAATTGTGCCCTCGACAGGCGAGAGGGGAGCACCGTGTATTTCAGCCTGGATCCGCGCTCGGAATCCTTGCTTACGCGGCATCGCAAGGATGCGCTGGGGGCGGCTTTGTCGAAGCATTTCGGGGAAGAACTGGTCGTCGATATCCGGATCGCGAAAGCAACGCCCGAAACGCCGCACGAGCGGGAAAACCGTATCGCTGACGCGCGCATCGACGCGGCGCGAAAATCGCTCGAATCCGACCCCAACGTGCAGAAGCTCAAGAACATGTTCGGCGCGGAACTCAAGACCGACTCGATCGAGCCGCTGGATTCGTCGCGGTCCGACTAGCAAGGAGCAAGCAATGAAAGGTGGCATAGGCCAGTTGATGAAGCAGGCCCAGCAAATGCAGGCCAATATGAAAAAAGCCCAGGAGGAGATGGCCTCATTGACCGTCACGGGCGAGTCGGGTGGTGGTATGGTCAAGGTCACGATGACCTGCCAGCATCGCCTGCAGCGGCTCGAAATCGACGACACGCTGATCGGCGACGACAAGGAGATGCTCGAAGACCTGATCACGGCGGCATTCAACGACGCGGTGACGAAGGTGGAGAAGACCGTGCAGGAAAAATTTGCCGGCCTGACGTCCGGCATGTCGCTGCCGCCCGGCATGAACCTGCCATTCTGAGCGGCGAATGTCCTTTTCGCCCCTGCTGGTTCAGCTGATCGACGCGCTGCGATGCATGCCGGGCGTCGGCAAGAAATCGGCACAGCGCATTGCGTTTCACCTGCTGGAGCGCGACCGTGACGGTGCGTCGCACCTGTCCACGGCGTTATCGCAGGCCGTGCAGGGCATCGGTCACTGCAAACGCTGCCGCATGTTGAGTGAGCACGACCTCTGCTCGATCTGCAGTGCGAGCGGGCGGGACGAGGCGCAGCTCTGTATCGTGGAATCGCCGGCGGATGTCATGGCTATCGAGGATGCCACCGGCTTCCGCGGCCATTACTTCGTCTTGATGGGGCACCTGTCGCCACTCGACGGTATCGGGCCGCAGGAACTCGGGGTGTCGGTGCTTGAGCAGCGACTCGAGGAAGGCAGCATCAATGAAATGATCATTGCCACCAATCCGACGGTCGAAGGTGACGCGACCGCTCACTATCTTGCGGATCTCGCAGAGCGGCACAACGTGCCGGCGAGCAGGATCGCGCATGGTGTACCGCTGGGTGGCGAACTCGAATATGTGGATGGCGGAACGTTGTCCCACGCGTTCTACGGGCGCCGTCTGATCGAATAGGGGAAGCTTATGACCGAACAAGATTGTCTCTTCTGCAAAATTGTCAACGGCGACATCAATGCCGATATCGTTTTCGAGAACGACTCGCTAATTGCGTTCCGCGATATCAATCCGAAGGCACCGACCCATGTTCTGCTCATTCCCCGGGAGCACATCGCGACGATGAATGATCTCGAGGACGGTCACGATACGCTGGCCGGAGAGCTGTTCCTCACTGCTGCCAGGATCGCCGCTGACGAGGGACTGGCCGATGACGGTTATCGCGTCGTGATGAATTGCAATGCCGCCGCGGGCCAGAGCGTCTTTCATATCCACCTGCACCTGTTGGGCGGCAGGACGATGGGCTGGCCGCCCGGCTAGTACTGTCCGGACATAAGTTTTGTCGTCAGTGCGAGCAGATGCCGATAACTGTCGTAGCGGCGCTTGCTGATCGTTCCGTCGTCAACCGCCGCCTTGACGGCGCAGCCGGGCTCGCGCAGGTGCCGGCAGTTCGCAAAACGACAATCCCGGGCGGCGGCCGCGATTTCACGGTAGCCGGCAACGACCTCGTCCGGCTCAAGCGCGGGCGCGTAGTCACGCACGCCAGGGGAGTCGATCACGGCACCACCCTCCGGTAACTGCAGCATTACGGAGCTGACGGTCGTGTGGCGGCCCTCGCCGCTCTTGTCCGAGACTGCCGCGACGCGTTGCCGGTCGTCCTTCAGCAATCGATTGATCAGGCTGGACTTGCCGACGCCCGACTGACCGACGATGATCGACACGCCATCGCGCAGCAATGCCGCGACGGCGTCGACCTTATGGCCGGTCTTCGCACTGCAGCGCAATGCCGGATAGCCGATACGCGCATACTCGTCGAGTACCTCTTCGAACGCGTCTGCGGCGGGGATGTCGATCTTGTTGAAGACGACAGCAGCGTCCGTATCGATGAGTTCCGCCGCGCACAGGTAGCGGTCGACGATAGACCACTCCGGCTCGGGGGTCGCTGCGGCCATTACGATCAATCGGTCGATATTGGCTGCGAGCACCTCCACTTTGCCGCGCAGGTTCGGTCGCGTCAGCTGGTTCCGACGCTCGCCGATCGCGGTGATGAGCCAGTCGGGCTCGCCGGGAATTGGCTGGGCTTCGACGTGGTCTCCACAGACCGGTTTAAGGCGCTTGCCCTTGATGCGTGCGTCGACCCTGCCGCCGTCGGACAGCAACAGCTGCATACGACGGCTGTAAGTCGCGACGACGAGGGCGTCTCGCTCGATCATGATCGTCGTGTCATCGTGCGCATGATGCCCAGTATGCCGCGCTACGCAATACCATGCACCGTCATGCGTTGTACACTAGCGCCTGCCTAACCGGAGACTGGATCTGCAATGAACGAGCGTCCGCCCCTGATCGACACCGCCAGCAACCTCATCTGGATCGACCTCGAGATGACGGGTCTCGATACGGTCAATGACAGGATCATCGAAGTCGCAACCATCGTCACCGACAAATACCTGAACGAACTCGCCGAGGGTCCCGTTTTCGCCATCTCGCAGTCGAAGGAGACCTTGGATGCGATGGACGAATGGAACACGCGTCAGCACGGCGATTCGGGCCTGACGGCCCGTGTGCTGGCCAGCAAGGTCAGTCCCGAAGAGGCGGAGCAGGCAACGCTCGATTTTCTCGCCACCTGGGTCGATGGGGGGACGTCGCCGATGTGCGGCAATAGTGTCTGTCAGGATCGTCGGTTCCTGGCGCGGGAGATGCCGACGCTCGAGCGTTACTTTCACTACCGCAACCTCGATGTGAGCACGCTCAAGATACTGGCCCAGCAGTGGGCACCGGAGGTGGCGGCCGGCTTTACCAAGGAATCGAGCCACCGCGCGCTGGCCGATATCCGCGATTCGATCGCGGAACTGGTCTGGTACCGCGAGCATCTGCTGAATACAACCGCGCTCGAAGCGGCCGCCAGCTAGTGGTGAGGCCACACGCGGCGGCGGCTGTGCGAAACGCCGCGCCCATACTGGGTGTCTTGCGGCACGAACTGCGCAATTGTTCCACACTGTTCGAGATCGGGTCCGGCACCGGTCAACATGCTGTCGCGTTCGCGGCCGAATTACGCCACGTGCTTTGGCAAACCAGCGACCTCGAGCAGTCGCATCCCGGAATCCGCGCATGGATCGCGGAGGCCGGGCTCGACAACGTCCTGCCGCCGATGGGCTTCGATGTACTGACCTCGGGCAAAACCGGGCATAAGTACGACGCCGTCTTCTCCGCCAATACGGCGCATATCATGAGCTACGCTGCCGTGTGCCGCATGTTCGAGCGGGTAGGTGACATGTTGAGTGAGCCGGGGTTGTTCTGCCTGTATGGACCGTTCAGTCGGGGCGGGGCATTCAGTACGCCGAGCAATGAGGCTTTCGATGCGTCGCTTCGGGCCCGCAACGCGGCTATGGGTATACGCGATCTCGACGATCTGCAGGTGCTGGGCAGTGAAAACGGTCTGCAACTGGCCAGGGTATATGCGATGCCGGCCAATAACCTGCTGGCGGTCTGGACCATAATAGCTGCCAGGTGTCGCCGATAAGCGACTGATTTGGCAGATTTTTGGCTAGAACCGCCGAGCGCCATGTCTTATAGTTGCGCCATGAAACCGACGATCAACGGCATTGCGGCGTCGCTCTTGTCGGCGTTGCTGTTTGCAGGGGCCGCCGGCGCGGAAAGCGCCTGGGTGAGCGATGAATTCGAAATTACGTTGCGGAGCGGTCCGTCGACGAGCAACGCCATCGAGCTGATGCTGAAGAGTGGCACCGAACTCGAGGTTCTCGAGAGGGATGCCGATACCGGGTATTCGCGGGTTCGCACCGGCGGTGGAACAGAGGGCTGGGTGCTGACCCGGTACCTCATGAACGAACCTGCCGCCAGGGAGCAGCTTGCGAAGCTGACGAGCCAGCTCACCAACGAGGCGTCGCGAGGCTCCTCTCTGAATTCACAGCTCGGGGCAATTCGTTCCGAGTACGACACGGCGACGAAGCGAATCGAGACGCTTGAACGTGAGAAGAGCGATCTCGAGGAAGAACTTGGGGAAATCAAGCGCACGTCCGCGAACGTCCTTGCGATCAACAATCAGAACAAACAGCTGCGGGAGCAACTGGCGGCTGAAGAAATCCGCGTTGCGACGCTCGAGCAGGAGAACCGGGAGCTGACCAGCCAGACGACCCGCTACTGGTTCATGTCAGGAGCGCTGGTGCTCGTTGTAGGCATGGTTCTCGGTCTGTGGTTGCCGCGGATCCGCTGGCAGCGAAGGTCGCGCTACGACCGTTTCTGAACCCGGCTCCGGTTAAACGGATTCCCCGGCGAGGAACAGCCAGGTTTCGATGACGGTGTCCGGATTGAGGGACATGCTTTCGATGCCCTGGTCCAGCAACCATTTCGCCAGATCCGGATGATCGGACGGCCCCTGGCCACAAATCCCGATGTATTTCCCCCGTGCCTTGCAGGCGGATATGGTCATTGAGAGTGTTGCCTTGACGGCGTCATCGCGCTCGTCGAAAAGGTCGGCCACGAGTGCGGAATCGCGATCGAGCCCCAGGACGAGCTGGGTCATGTCGTTGGAGCCGATGGACATGCCATCGAAATAGTCCAGGTACTGGTCGGCGAGCAGGGCATTGGTAGGCAGTTCGGACATCATGATGATCTTCAGATCGTCCTTGCCGCGTTCCAGTCCATTCTTTGCCATGAGGTCGATTACGTCGCTGGCCTGTTTCACCGTACGCACGAACGGAATCATGACCTGCACGTTCATGAGACCCATGTCGTTCCTGACCTTGCGGATCGCCGCGCACTCCATCTCGAAGCAGGGTCGAAAACTGTCGGCCACGTAGCGCGCGGCGCCACGGAAGCCCAGCATCGGGTTTTCCTCATCCGGTTCGTACTTGTCGCCCCCGATAAGGTTGGCGTATTCGTTGGATTTGAAGTCCGACATGCGCACGATGACCGGTTCGGGTGCGAACGCCGCAGCGATCGTCGATACGCCTTCGGAAAGCCGATCCACGAAGAAACTGACGGGATCGTCATAGCCTGCCATCTGCTCGTCGATCGCCTTGCGCGTCGATTCGTCGAGCGATTCATATTCGAGCAGTGCCTGCGGATGAACGCCGATCATGCGGTTGATGATGAACTCGAGTCGCGCCAGGCCGACCCCCTTGTTCGGTACGTTCGCGAAATCAAAGGCACGGTCGGGATTGCCGACGTTCATCATGATCTTGACGGGGATGTCCGGTAGTGAGTCCAGCTCGATTTTGGTCCTCTCGTATTCCAGCCGTCCCGCGTAGACCAGTCCCTCATCGCCCTCGGCACAACTGACGGTGACGTCGGTCCCGTCCTTGATCGCGTCTGTCGCGTCGCCGCAACCCACGACAGCCGGTATTCCGAGTTCACGCGCGATGATCGCCGCGTGACAGGTGCGGCCGCCGCGGTTCGTGACAATGGCCGCGGCTCGCTTCATTACGGGTTCCCAGTCGGGATCCGTCATGTCCGAGACGAGAACGTCGCCGTTCTGCACGCGGTTCATCTCGCTGACGTCGCGAATCACCCGAGCGGTGCCCGAACCTATTTTCTGGCCGATGCTGCGGCCCTTGCTGATTACGTCCGAGCGCCCCTTGAGCGTGAACCGCTGAATGGTCCGGCCGCTGCGGCTCTGCACGGTCTCCGGCCGCGCCTGCAGGATGTAGATCTTGCCGTCGCTGCCGTCCTTCCCCCACTCGATATCCATGGGGCGCTGATAGTGATTCTCGATCGTGACCGCCATCCTGGCGAGTTCGATGATCTCCTCCTCGCTCAGCGAGAACCGGTGCGAGTCCGCCTCATCGACGTCGACCGTTTCAACCGTCTTGCCGGGCCGGGGGTCATCGCTGTAGACCATCTTGATGGCCTTGCCGCCGAGGATCTTGCGGAGTATCGGGTACTTACCGTCATTGAGTGCCGGCTTGTAGACATAGAACTCGTCGGGATTCACGGCGCCCTGTACCACGGTTTCGCCGAGGCCGTAAGAGGAAGTGATGAAGACGGCGTCCCGAAACCCGGACTCGGTGTCGAGCGTGAAGATCACGCCCGACGCGCCGATTTCGCTTCGAACCATCGTCTGCACGCCCACCGACAACGCGACCTGCCTGTGATCGAATCCCTGGTGCACGCGATACGCAATGGCCCGGTCGTTGAACAGCGACGCGAACACCTGGTGCAGGGCATCATTGAGATGATCGACGCCGCGGACGTTGAGGAATGTCTCCTGCTGGCCTGCAAACGATGCATCGGGCAGATCCTCGGCCGTCGCGGATGAACGGACGGCAACGGCAATATCGTCGCCACCGCTCATTTCTTCCCAGGCGTTGCGGATGTCTTTCATGAGACGCTCGGGCAATGGCGTATCAAGGATCCATCCCCGGATCTGTCGTCCGACGGAGGTCAGAGCCTCGATATCGTCAACGTCGAGATCATCGAGCAGCGAGTTTATGCGTGCGTCGAGCCCGTCAGCAGCGAGAAAATCACGGTAGGCCGTTGCCGTCGTCGCAAATCCGCCAGGAACTGTCACTCCGAGCTCGTTGAGGTTGCTTATCATTTCGCCCAGCGAAGCATTCTTTCCGCCGACGCGCTCAACATCATTCATTCCAAGCTCAGCGAGCTTGATGACGTATGGTTCCAATCTAGGCTCCCTTGTGTTCCATTACAGGAAATGGACAATCGAATTTCGAGACGGGGATGCGCGGCGATACGAATCGCGGCCATCGGGTGAGACTGCTGAATATGACTGAACGCACTGTTTTCTTTCTTTCGGACCAGACCGGCGTGACTGCCGAAACGCTCGGACACAGTCTGCTTACTCAGTTCAACGGTCAGGAATTTCGGCAAGTGACTTTGCCATTTATAGATTCCGATGACAAGGCGCACGAAGCCGTCGCGAGGATCAATGCGGCGGGCGAGGCTGACAGCCTGCGGCCGATCGTGTTTTCGACGCTGGTGCAGGACAATCTACGCAGTATCGTTCGGGAGGCACAGGGCCTGCACCTCGATATATTTGACGTATTCCTGGCGCCGCTGGAAGTCGAGTTTCAGCAGGAATCCACGCACGAACCCGGGCGAGCGCACGGCATGACCGACATCGAGGCATACATGCGGCGGATAGAGGCCACCAACTTCGCGCTCGCAAACGATGATGGCGGCATCAGCAGGAATTATGAAATGGCGGACGTGATACTCATCGGTGTGTCGCGCTCCGGCAAGACGCCGACCTGTCTTTACCTCGCGTTGCAGTACGGCGTCTACGCCGCCAATTTTCCGCTGGCCGACGAGGAGTTCGAGACGGGTGAACTGCCGGATGTGCTGCTGGAGCAGAAGCACAAGCTGTTCGGTCTGACGATCGCCCCCGAACGCCTGCGGCACATCCGCAAGGAGCGACGGCCGCTCGGCACGTACTCGAGCGCCCAGCAGGTACGCTACGAGCTCCGCGAATCAGAGAAGATATTCCGGCGCTACAATATTCCGAACGTAGACACGACGGAGTTTTCGATCGAGGAAATAGCAAGCCGAATCCTTGATAGTACCGGCGTGGAGCGCCGAGTTCGAGCCTGATTTTTCGCTTTGTGACGCCCGTCTTGGAACGGTAATTGCTTGCCTTTTGGGCATGCATCCCTGTGCTATATTGGCTGCATGTTACTCGATTCGCAGCTAGTGCCCGAAACGATCGTCAGACCGCGCAGCTTTGCCGGCCTGATGGCTCTTTATGAGAGTAACTATCTGCGGCTGCTGCAACTGGTACCGGAACTCGAGCGCCTCGACGGATGCTTTCGTTCGAGGGTCGCGGGCGAGTGCGAACTGTTCATCGAAATCCTGGAGCGCTGCCGCTACACGATCACGATGTCACTGACCTACCATTTCGAGACGGACGACGGCCGGCTCGCGGATCCGGATATCACGGTGCGTGCCTATCTCGACGGACGCCTCGCCGAGGCAATGAGCCTGGCCGGCGATCATCGACACGCGGCGATACGGCGGTTGATCAGGAAGAACCGCCGCGAACTCGATACGCGCTGGCGACGCAACGTGATCCTGAACAAGTGGCTCGAATACCTGTCCGACCAGGGGCACCTCGTTCTGGAACGCTAGTTTCCGGGATAACGGCAGTTACAGAAACTGTCGATCAGGTCCGAGTCTCCCGAGACGCTAATTGACATGATTCCGAAGGCCGCGGCGACGTGACCGCGGGTGGATTATGTCAAGAGAGTTCTTATGCCGAGCCGGCAAGCAATCTTTGGGATCGCGAACGAGCCTGACGACGACAACCACAAGCTCGTCGAGCTGTTCAGGAATCGCGCGGAACTCAAGAAGGAATTTGCTGCGCTCGAAAAGGAAAAGTATCGCCTGCAGCAGCTCGTCAAGGAGCAGCAAGGAGCGACGGCGAGAATCGTCCAGCGGCTGGAACACCTGGAAGGCCTGCTCGTGGATCCGGAGTGGGTCCATACCGTCGTGGTGTTCTATCAGCTTCGTTCATTGAACCGGCGTTGCGAGAGTAAACTGACAAAGTTTGCCGAGCAGCTGAAGCAGCAGCGGGAGAACCGCCGCCGGGATGCGCAACTTACGACCTGGCGCGAGAAGCAAGAGGCCCGGAGGGCGGCCGTCGAAAAAGAACTCTCTGAGCAACGTGAGCGGCTTCGACTGCTCGAGGACCAGCTCCAGGCCGAACGGCAGCGGGTAGAGTCGATGAGCGGACTGTCGAAGATGCTCAAGGGGCGCGCGGCATCGAATGAGCTTGCCGACTTCAGTGAACGCCTGGACGCCGCCAGGAACGATGAACAGGAGCTAATGGAGAGGCTCGCGTCTGTCGAGCAGGCAGCGCACCCCGACGCACCGGGGCTGAGTATCCCGCAAAAGCGCTCGATCAACTTCATGATCATCGCCTTCGCTCAGCATCTGTATCTTCAGTTCAACGACCGGAATCTCGTTGCGCTGGTCAAGGAATCCAGCGAGAAAAGCGTCGGGGCGATCAACTACGGCAACAAGAGGGATTGTGATCTGCTGCTGGAGCGCATCGTCGCGCACGTGGAATCGATGGAGAAAGCGAGCGACTACGTGGACGTGCTCAAGCGACGCGCCGAACTGATAGCGGAACACGCGGTCTTCCAGGAAGACGACGACGCGGTGCCGTTAGCGGGTACCGTGGCCACCGTGTTCGCGATCAACTCGAACGGCGTGGTCACGAAGTCCGATGCCAATCTTGTCGGCGACAACTACTGGGGAATCAATGGAATACTGAGCCGCTGAACGGGGCCCGCGGCGCTTCAGATATCCTTGCGGAACATCTTCTGCCGGTAGCGCAGCAATTCGTCGGCCGAGAAGCCCGGAAGTTCCGCGGCGACGTCAGCCTGGTCTGTCTCGAGTACCGCTGTGGGCTCTTCCATCGCCTCGGCCTTGTCGATCGCGAGCGGCGTACCACGGTCATCAACGAGCCCCGTTTCGGAAAGCGGCGGCTGCAGGGTTCGCGCTTCACCGAAAATCTGCTGCAGCATGTCGTCGGCCGCGCGTTCCGTGTGCAGGCTGGGGGATTGCGGGACCGGATCACTGAAGGCGTCGTCGACGGCAACTTCCCGGTCCGCCACGGATGTACTCGTGCCGTGATCGATTACCTGGATCGCAAGCTTGTTGTCAGCATCGGCGGACATCGGTGGGGCGTCGACGGGATGGTCGCAACGCGCACCGGCGCCGGTTGCCGAGAGGGCCGGATGCACCCAGGCGCCAAGCACGAGCAACAGAATTGCGCTCAGATAGCTTGATGCCACTCTACGTCGTGGTGCCCGTCGGGTTGTCAAGGTCACCTCCGGAAAGCTGCTCGCCGGGTGTTATACCCGAGTATAACACCCGGCGAGCAGGACGCAAACCATGCAATCAGCCGCGGTTCTGGGCCGTCTGTGCGGGTATCCGCTGCATCTCGCGCATTTCGGCGAGGTCCGTCGCGATGCCCGCGGCCTGCTCGAGCAGCACGTCCGGCAGGTCCTCCTCGTCGAGATCCTCGAGGCTTTCCAGCGGCTCCAGGTCCAGCGCTGCGCGGCGTTCGTTTTCGCGCCTGAGTTCGCGCTCGAGTTCATCCTCGCGCTCGGCCAGTCGCTGCTCGTAGTTCAGGGATACCGTCTTGCGCTGCCTCGCTTCCTCCGCATCGCGGGTCCGGTCCACCAGATACTGGAAATTCGGGTCGGTCTTGGCACGTTCCACCTGGCTGGCCGTCAGGGACTCGATCGTGCTGTCAAGCGGCTCGCCGGGGCGGAACCGCGTGGTCTGGATCGTATCCCACGGCAGCGCGCTGTCCCTTACGCTTTCACCGAACTGTTCGGTATCGATCAGCGAGGGCAGCGTGATGTCGGGATCAACACCGCGATGCTGCGTACTCTCACCGGTGACGCGATAGTACTTGCCGATGGTCAGCGTCAGCTGGCCATAGCCCGGTCCGTCTTCCGGTTTCAGGTACTGGTCGAGCGAATAGAGATTCTGCACCGTGCCTTTGCCGAAGGTCTGCTGGCCGATGATCACGCCTCGGGCGTAGTCCTGGATCGCGGCAGCAAAGATCTCCGATGCCGACGCGCTGAAGCGGTCGACCAGCACGGTCAGGGGCCCGTTGTAGGCAACCCGTGCGACCGGGTCCGGATCGTCGAGGCGGCTGATGCGCCCGTTGGAATTACGCAATTGCACGACGGGGCCGTTATCGATGAACAGGCCCGAGAGCGCGGTGGCTTCGGTCAGGTGGCCACCACCATTACCGCGCAAATCCAGTATCAGGCCGTCGATGCCCTGTTCTTCGAGTTCGTCGATGAGGCGCTTCACGTCCCGGGTGGTACTGGTGTAGTCCTTGTCGCCACTGCTCATGGCGCGATAGTCACGATAGAAACTCGGAACTTCGATGACGCCGATTCGCCATTCGCGTCCGTCACGCGGCACGGTAATGAGGTCGCTTTTCGCCGCCTGTTCCTCGAGTTTCACCTGGTCGCGCGTCAGCGCGATGATCTTCTCGCTGCTGCCGGGCAGGGCGCCGGCCGGGATGATCTGCAGCCGCACCACGGTGTTCGCCGGACCCCGGATCAGGTCGACCACGTCGTCCAGGCGCCAGCCTATGACATCCACAATCTCCCCCTCGGCCCCCTGCGCGACGCCGGTGATACGGTCTTTCGGCTTGAGCTTGCCGTCTATGGCGGCGGGACCGCCGGGGATGATGTTGACGATCTGCACGTAGTCTTCGTCCAGTTGCAGCGAGGCGCCAATCCCGAAGTACGACAGGCTCATCTGGATCCGGTATTCCTCGGAATTGCGCGGCGACAGGTAGCTGGAATGCGGATCCAGCGTGTGGGCAAACGCATTCATGAAGGTCTCGAATACGTCGTCGGCCTTCACCTGGTCGATGCGCTTCAGGTAGCGCTTATAGCGCTTGCGCAACAGGTCCTGGGATTCCTCCCATGGCTTCTCCGCCAGCTCGAGCCGCAATACGTCGTTTTTCACCCGCCTGCGCCAGATTTCGTCCAGTTCCGCCTCGCTCTTTGCCCAGGGCTCTTCGGCGCGGTCGAACTGATACTCTTCGTCGACCGTGAAGTCCGGCTTCGACTCGAGTTCCGCGAGTGCAAAGTCGAGTCGCTCGCGGACACGCGTCTGGTAGATGCTGAACATCTCGAACACGGGATCCAGGGGCTTGCTCCTGACGATGTCGTCGAGCTTGTAGCGGTAGTCCTCGAAGAACGCGATGTCGCTCTCGAGCAGATACATGCGATTGCCGTCCAGTGCCTCGATGTAACGATCCATGACGCGTGAGGACAATTCGTCATCGACGGAGATATGCGAATAGTGGGACTTCTGAATGAATTCGGTGACCAGCTCTCCAACGCTCTCGTGCCGCGGCTCCGGACGCAGCGTGTCGTCATCCATCGTCGAGGTCGCCATCAGCGGCAGAGCCACAAAGCTCAGCAATGCGCCGGCGATCCAGCGGGTGCGACGGTTGTTGTATCTGTTCAAGGCAATCTCCATATTATTCGGCTGACATTGTTTCACACCAGCTCTGTGGGCTAGGCTAGATGTCCGCGGCGCTTCGATCAAGGGCGTATTTGGCATAAAATCTCGCTCTGGGTGATTTATAGTCCGCCCCGGAAACTCCTGTATGCGCCCTCTGACCATGATTACCGGCATTCTGCTCGGGTCCTGCGCGGCCATCACTATCAGCCTGGCGATGGTACTTGTCGTATTCCTGCTGCTTGGTGATGAGCATCCGCGCCTGCAGCACGAATTCAGGCCGCTCCTGACCAGTATGCTGATCTTCCTCGGTATGACCGCGATTTCGGCCACGAGTTTCTATTCTCTGCTGGTCGGGCACCGGGCGCGGTTCCTGGCCCTGGGCCTGATGTGGCTGGGTTGGCTGGGCACCGCCTGGTATTACTGGCCGTGATAAGGGCTAGCGGAGCAGGCCGATACCGCCACTCGAGCGGCCGCCGCCTTCCCTGCGCTTGCGGCGCCGCATGCGCGACTGCAGTTCGCTGCGGCGGTTTTCCAGCCAGTCTTCGCGGCTGACACGTGCATTTCGGCCGGAGTCACGCAGAATCCGCCGCCGAAAGTCACAAAAGTCCTGGTAAGCCTCGATCTCGTGCTTCAGTTCCCGGCAAATCAGCTCGATCATGATGGCGTCGTCCAGGAAACCCAGGCCGGGTATGTGGTCCGGGATGAGGTCTTCGGGCTCGGCAAAATAGGCGAGTGCGTTCAGCACACGGTCGGCGTCCCGCTGCGGCAGGCGCCATTCGATGTCCGAAAGCATGTCGATGAGCAGTCGAAGTTTCTGCAGCCGCTCGGCAACGAACGCAGGCGTTCCATCCGGTCCGATATCCGCCAGCAGGTCCTCCGCGGCAGCGACGATGTCCTCGGGCGCGATACGGGCGGCCGTCGTACGGGCCTGCCGCATGATCAGGCGGAAATGCTTGAGATCTTCCTCGTCGAGTTCGAAGGTAACTCGCAGCCCCATTCAATCGCTCCATGCACGCTGACGGTGCGGAGACTATCACGAGAAACGGGTGGACACGTATCGCGCGGAATCAGTTTCGGAAGCGCGTGTCCCAGTGCCTGGAGCGATCGAACTCGCCCGAATTGTAGGGGTCGATTCCGGCAGGCTCGCTCGGGTCCAGCGGCGAATCTTCCAGGAGCTTGAGCATCTCCCGGGCGCCGGTGTCGTCGCTGCCATAGCCTTCGCGAACCAGCACGTTCTTCCCGGGGCCGACATTCTCTATGCGGCCTTCGAATTCTTCTTTCGGTTCGCCGATATCCAGGCGCGGTTCGCGTGCCGGAGTTGGTGTCGCTCTGGCATGCAGCGCGGCGTGCGCGGATACCCGGCGGCGTTCCGGGGCAGAATCGCGCAGTTCTGGGGCGGGGCCGCCTTTCAGCCAATTGATCAAACGCCTGATCATGAGATTGTTACACCGTCCGAATTGTAAGTTGCCAACACAGCCCCCGCTGAACACTATAGGGTGCTGCGCGACGCGAATGGCTGCGCTGTTGACATAAATTACTTAATTAATGACTTATTAGCGGAAATTCTTCAAGCAAAATGTGATTTGGCTCACATTTCGAAGAGATGCGCACTAATGGCTTCGCGACAGCGGCCGTCGGCCCGCGAGACGCCACCCCAGTCCTATCAGGCGCAGTGTCTGCCAACCGAGGTAGGGTGACAGTACGAGGAACCAGGCTGCAGCATCGCCGGCGCGGATTCGACCACTCATCTCGGAATAGAAATGGCCGTAAGTGCCGCCGCCATAATCACCGAAGATCGCCTGTCCGACCAGGTAGATGGCGACGGGCAAGAGCACCAGCCCGAGGAACAGGAATCCCAACAGCAGGGCTGTCTCCTTGATGATGATTTTGCGGAGGGAATTGCGGCGATCGGTCACGGGGACATCCGGCTTTGATACGGGCGTATCCTTGCCCACTGTCCGGGGCAGGTCAACCCTGGTTTCGGGGTTTCCGGTTGAGCAGAACCGGGGGGGCGATCAGGTGGCGTCGGATTCCGCAATGTCCGGCAGCTGCCGAGTACGCTTGCGGCGACGCAGTATCAGTATGCCGAGATGCAGGCAGGCGGCCGAGAACAGGAGATAGTGCGGGAGTAGCCACAGCCAGGTGCTGATGTAGAGGGTTGCCAGGAATGCCGCCACTCCGGCGGCGAGGTAAAAATAGGGAAGGGCGTCATACAGCCCTTTGGGCAACCAGATCTTCCGGGATACGACGGAACCGGCAGCGCGGGTGACCTCCTGGGTATCGGACAGGCTTGCCGATTTCGTACCCGCATTGCTCAACATTGATGCGATTCCCATTCCCTGGATCCGAACAGGAGCATACGCATTAGTGCCACGGGTGTCCGTGATTGCGCTCACAAATTGTTTCGAGAGAAACGTTAAGGCCGATCAGGAGTCGCGTTTCGGCCGTTCCTCATAGCGGAATTTTGCGTCGCCGATCCTTACGACGTCGCCGCTCGCAAGAAAATGTTCGGTAACGCGGTTGGAGTTGACATAAACGCCGTTCTTGCTGCCCCAGTCGATGACCCGAGTCACGTCGCCTTCTGTCATCAGGACCGCATGACGGCGGCTGATGTGCGGCGCCTGGAGCTGGATATCGTTGTGCTGCGTGCGCCCGATCGTCAATCGATTCTTGAACAACGGGAAGCGGAGTTCCTGGTCATCGATCTTGCCGATCAGAACCCGGCTCATTCGGTCCTTGTCCAACACAGGCGGCGCCTGCAGGCGCTCAGACATATGTTCGTCGAGTTCTTCGATGGCCGCTTCGAGCTCCCGAATCGACTCGTCCTGCCTGACCTTGCCGGAAATCTGCTCGAGCAGGTTCGCGATCGCTTCGTTCTTGGTTGCGAGCTCGAGTTCGTAGTCCGAATTGACCTTTCTCAGCTGCTCGAGTTCGGCTTCGAGGTGGCTGATGTGCAACTGACTCTGTTCCTCGCTCGAGGTCAGCATGCGCTCCAGTTCTCCCTTGAAGCTACGCGTGTCGACGAGGTCCGAGGCGAGCTGCTCGTTGATCAGCTCCTGCTGGGCGGCGGTTTCCGCAGCCTCGGTGAGTTCGAAGCGCAGGATACGCAGTTCCTCCTGATGCTTCGTGCGGGTAGACGCAAGCTTGCCAGTGACTTCGTCGTAAGACTTCTTCGCTTCGCGAAGCGCAGACGTCAGAGTGTCGATCTGCTTGTTGGCTTCCTCGATTGCCTTGGCAAGTTTGCGAGTCTGCGATTCACGCGCCTTTACCTCAGTTTCGAGACCGATGCGTCTCGAGCGCAGGCGCTCGACATCGAACTGCAAGCGATCGATGGTTTCCGTCTTGATGCGCAGGTCAGCTTTGAGATCCTGTATGACGGCGTCGCGGTTGCGAATAGGCGCAACGTACGGATCGAACTGCATGGCATCGAAGTCGAGTTCGGTGGCCGGCTCGGCGTCGTCAATTGCATCCGACTCACGCAGGATCGGCAGTTCGAGGTCTGCGGTCCGATCCTTGTCGTCAGGGACTAATTCTTTTAGTTTGTTATTGTCATTAGCCATACCCCGTTATTATCACGAGGATACGGGTGCCGGCGCAAGCCGAAGCAAGGACATTACGTAAAGTAGGGGCTAGTCGCAGGGTACTGTGCGGCCGTCCGCCCATGCACGCAGCGCGCTGATGCGTTCATGCATCACGGTCGACAGCGGCTTCGTCTGTTCGATTTCGCGCTGAATGTGTGTGGATGCCAGTGGTTGGTTCATAGCATGCGCTGCGTAAAGCGCCGACACAACAGCCTGTTCGATCTCGGCGCCGGAAAATCCTTCCATCGCGTCGGCGAGTGACTCGACATCGAAGTCGCCGAGACGCTGGCCGCGACTGGTCAAATGAATGGCGAGTATCGTGGCACGGACGCCGGCATCAGGCAGGTCGACGAAGAAGATCTCGTCGAAGCGGCCTTTGCGAACCAGTTCTGGCGGCAGTCCGGTGATTTCATTGGCCGTCGCGACCACGAACACGGACGATTGCCGCTCTGCCATCCACGTCAGAAAGGTTCCGAGTACCCTTTGAGTCGTGCCGGTCTCGCCGCCGCGGCCGGCGATGCCTTTCTCGATCTCGTCTATCCAGAGCACACACGGCGACATCACGTCAGCGGTCTTGAGGGACTCGCGCAACTTGCGTTCCGTTTCTCCGTGGTACTTGTCATAGAGGTTGGCAAAATCGAGCCTCAGCAACGGAACGCCGAAAATGCCTGCGGTCGATTTTGCGGCGAGGCTCTTGCCGCAACCCTGGACTCCGGTCAGCAAGACGCCCTTCGGCGGGTCCAGGTGCGAGGCGTCATTCTCGCCACGAAAAGCGGCTCTGCGCTGGCTTAGCCAGGTCTTCAACCGACTGAGACCTCCGACGTCGCTGAAGCGTGCCGTGTCGTATTCGAAATGCAGGGCTCCACCGTGATTGAGCAATTCGTACTTGGCCTGCATGACACCGGGCAGGTCGCTGCGCGTTATTGCGCCATCGACCTGGATCGCGTTACGAGCGAGTCGTTCCGTGTCGGCGTAAGTGAGGCCGGCGAGATTCCGTACGAGCAGTTCGTACGCCTTCGGATCCACCTGCACCTGGGCACCGGCATTCTCGGCCGAGTACTCCCTAGCTACTGTCCCGATGATCGCCTTGCGTTCCTTTTCACCGGGAAGCGCCATGTCGACCCGGGCGCTGAACGCTTCGAGTTCTCTCGGTAGTTCGATCTGGTGACTTATCAGTATCAGCTGCCGCGGGACGTCGCGATAGTGAATGCAGATGTCTTTTATGAGGCGAATGTGCACCGGGTCATCGAGAAACGGATGAAAGTCGAGCAGGGCGTAGATGCCGGGTTTGGAAACCGCGCGGACATGCTTGAGCACATCCGCCGGTTCCGAGTTCATCAGTTGCGGTTCGAGCTCGATGTCGAGCCGCTGCAAGCCATCGGTGATGGTCCAGCGGAAAAGAGGCATGTACTCGGCAGTCGATGACTGCATGCCGATCGCCTGCAACATCCGGAGCACTCTTCGCTCGTCACGGGTCTCCATGACGATCAAAGGAGTGCGCGAGCGCAAGATGATTTCAAGGTCCTGGCGGCGGTCCATCCGATGAAAATGTCTGAGTCTAGCGTTGAGCCATCTTACGGCAACCCGGCAGCTTGTCGATGTGCAGTGCGTCCGGGTTCTCGCCGATGATGTCGCCAACGAGCCGGTCCAGCACATCGATGTCGAGCTTGCCGTGTTCCGCCACGATTGCGCCGACGAGGTCGTCGAGGTCCTTGTTGCCCTCTGTTTTGCGGCGCAGCTCCCTGTCCAGTTCCAGAAATACGCTGACCGCCTTGGCCGTTGTCGCACCGGAAGATGCGCCCCCACACAACGTATCCGATGCGCGCGCCCATTTTTGCTGGGCCCTCCGGGCCCGATCGTATCGCGGCCGTGAGATGGTGCCGCTGCGGCGAAGCAGTTCCAGGCTGTAGTACTCGGCGAGTCCTTCGACGATCCAGTCGTGCTCGTGTTCCGTTTCGAAGTCGAGCGCGATGTGCATGATCTCGTGGAGCAGCGTGCTGGTGCCGTTCTCGCTCAGCAAAGGCCGCTCGGCATGGATGTAAAGTGACGCAGGGGCGGACAGGCCGCCACGCCACATGGGTTTGCCCGCGCTGACTATCGTTATTCGCGGTGGCAGGTCCGCAACAATTCGCGCGAGTTCGGGCAAGGTCCAGTTCAGTAGCGCCAGGATATCGAGCCGGCGGACCCGGTTGTCGACCGGGGCCGCGACGGTGACATTGATCCCTGCGATGGTGTCCCTGCGAACACCGAGGTCGCCCATTACGACCCAGCCTTTCGGCTGCTTGAATCGCCGTTTCACGCGACGCACGTCGAACATGCCGCGCTCTTCCGGGTACTCGGTGACCACCGACCAGTCGTCAGGCAAGTCGAATGCAAGGCGGGTAACACTGCGGGCGCCTTTCATCGTGCGGGTGGCGGCGGAGGGGATGATGTCCTCGGCGCGAAACAGCCCCCAATCCTCACCCAGCCAGGCGTCGTAACCCTTGCCGTTGCGCCGGTGCGGCACGCTGACCGTCCAGCGTAGCTTGCCGCCCTGTTCCGGCGGCAGCCAGCTCAGTATCTCGCCCTCCCGTTGGATTTCACCATCGCCCGCGAAGTCACTGAACCGCCCCCCCGGGGCGCGGAATCGCACTTCCAGCAGGAGTGTCCGGGGTTGCCGCAGCTCGAGTTCCACCGCCACTTCCGACTCCGACGGGTCAGGGTCGACGCGGTATGTAAGTTCGTAATCATGCGGAGCAGCGTTCTCCGCGTTATCGGAACCCGATCCGCCGCAGGCCGTTACCGGGGCAACCAGCAGGATGAACACCAGCCGGCGCAGCAGAGCAGCGGTCGGCAGCGCAACGCGCGCGCACCGATGATGGCAGCCTGAGAAACAGTTCATACGGTTACGGGGCTCCCCGGCGTATCCTTGGTCGTGTCGCCGTATCGAGTCGTGACTATGATAGCCCACCCGGATTTTCGCATTCGCCGCACGGCATTAGCTGTCCTCGGCGCACTGTGCATGGCCGGCTGCGCCGGTCCGGGATCGGTGCAGACGCAGCCGGCCGAAGTATCGGCTGCAACACGGGCGCCTGCAACCGTTGGTGAGCGGGCCGCGGCCATCGCCCTGAAGCAGGTCGGCGCGGCCTATCGCTACGGGGGCGCGTCGCCAACGGGCTTTGACTGCAGCGGGCTCGTGCACTATTCCTTCCGTAATGCCGGCAAGACAGTGCCGAGAACGACCGGCCAGTTGTGGAGCACTGCCGAGGCGGTTGCTTATGACGAGCTGCAGGCCGGTGATCTGCTGTTCTTCCGGTTCGACGGCAAGATGTCGCACGTCGGCATCTATGTCGGTGACGAGCGCTTCGTCCATGCCCCGTCGTCCGGCAGGTCGGTGTCGGTGGAATCACTCGATGAGGACTACTACCGCCAGGCGTTTATACGTGCGGGCCGATTGAGGTGATGCCGGGCGCGCGGACAGACTTTCTCAGACCTCGGGCTCGTCGATGATGAAGTCCCGCAACTGGTCGGCGAGTCCCTTGCAGGCTGAAGCCCTTGCGCGCGCGATCAGCGGGATCGGTATGACCAGGGCGGGCAGGAACGAGGTGCCGCTTACGTCGGCAGTGACCGAGCCCGCGGATTCGAGCCCCTTGAGGTCCCAGACTGCGGCGTTGTAGTCCGCATCGTTCTGCCACCAGGCAAAGCCGAAGCAGCCGCCACCACCCGGGCCCACCGCGCAGGACAGGCTGCCGCCGCCGGCCACCCGATCGGTGTCGCCGTCGAGCCAGATGATATAACGCACCTTTTGGTCCGCGATGCGTTCCGCCACCCCGGGTCGCTCCATCAGTTTCGGCAGTCCCCTGGTTTCGGCCGGTGCCGTCCGCGGCTCGAACCAGGGGAACAGGGAATCGACGAACTGCCTGTGAGGAATGACGCGCAGGCCTTTCGAACCTCGCGAAAGCGCGTCTTCGACACAGCTGATGTACTTGTCTTCGGTTTCATTGCCGAGGTGATAGCTCTTGGCGAGAATCACAACGGCTTCGTCATCTTCGATACCGGTCATGCCCTCGCGCGCGTCCTCGACGCGCGACGTAATGCAGCCGCTGAGTGCGAGCGTTGCAAAACCGGCGGTCAATATCGTGCCCGTTCGACGGGTAGCCTCAATCATTGCTGCTTCCCTCCAGGAACTTCTCCATTGAATCGTCTTCATCTGCATCCATCGACAATACCGCGGGCCCGGCCACAGGACCGGGCGGTGGCAAGGTCACCTCACGGCGCTTCGGCAACGGGGATTTTTCTGCCTGCGCTGCCTCCTCCTGCGCTGCTGCGCCCGCCGAATTACCGGAGGCTACCAGGGTCTTGGGGGGACGGTCTTTGAGTGCAGATATGGCGGTCGATTTGTCCAGGTTCATGATCATGAGCGCAGCGGCGTCGCGCATGGCGAGTATAGCGGCCCGCTTCAGCGGCTCGTCACCGCCGAGCCCGAACTGTTCACTCTTGCCGTAAGCACTCAGCGGCCAGTTGGCGTACACGTCGCCGGCATTGTCGTAAATCTTGAGCCGGTAACGTATCCAGACGGCGTAGGACTCCGTCTTGCTCTGGCTGGGCACCGAAAACTCGAAGGCGTCGATGCTCGGCTCGATGAGCGCGTCAATCGACAGGTCTCTGGCATCGTCGTCAGGACCCAGCACCGTCACGTCGTCGAACATGTACTCGAACAGCTGGGAGAACAGCGCGGCATTCGATCCGCCGAGATCGATGCGCCATTTCTCTCGGCCGAGGACCTCGTCCTCGTGTACGTAGTGCTCGAATTCGGCGGGTATTCGCACCGCGATCGACAGCGGCATCGGGCTTATGAGGGGGGCGGGGATGGTGACCGGTTCGAGCGTGACATTCGAGCCGCAGCCGGCTAGCAGCACCGAAAACAGTGCTCCGCCGGTGAGGCTGCGTAATTTCGCTCCCAATTCAGAATATCCCGCTAATTTGTCGCGCACGAACACTCTATCAGAGTCGACGCGCGGACCAGAGTTCCGTTGATTGCCGCCAGTTTCGAGCCAATCCTACTGTAGTGCGATGCGTGGGCATGTGCAATACAGCGGCCGTCTTCACGATGCTGCCATACGCAGGTATAACGGAACTGACCGAACCAGTCACGAATCCGGTGTACGGAGGCATGGCCAGACCAAAGATACTCGTGTTTCAGCACGTTCCCTACGAACCCCTGGGGACCCTCGATCCGCTGTTGAAAGAGGCAGGATTCCGCATCCGTTATGTAAACTTCGGCCGCGATCCACACCAGCGGCCATCGCTGGAGAAGTACGAGGCGCTCATCGTGCTCGGCGGACCGATGAACGCACACCAGATCGATACCTACCCGAACCTCGTGACCGAAGTGGACGTCATCCGTGAGGCCGTGGATACCGGCATGTCCGTATTGGGAATCTGTCTCGGGGCGCAGCTCCTGGCAAAGGCCGTCGGCGGTCGGGTTTCGAGGAACGCCGAACGGGAGATCGGCTGGCACGACGTTCAGTTGACCGAAGCAGGCGTGACGGACCCCGTGATCTCGAGCTTCTCGAGCACCCAGGAGGTCTTCCAGTGGCACGAAGACGGCATTACTCTTCCCGCCGGCGCGCAGAACCTCGCTACATCGCCTGCCAGCAATGTGCAGGCGTTCCGCTGCGGTGAACACGCCTACGGATTCCAGTTTCATCTCGAAGTGGACGCCTCGCTGGTCGAACGATGGCTGACCGTCCCGGCCAACCAGCCGATGCTGGAGGACGAAGCCGGCCGCGTAGATCCGGACGAGATCCGTCTGCAGACGAACGATCGCATCGGTGCATTACAGACATTGAGCCGCAAGACCTTTTCGCGCTGGATCGACCGGTTCGAGATTGCGCCGCGCCGGTGTGCGTTGCCGTCGCGGTGAGCGATCAGAACGGGCGCCACTCCAGCGGTTCTTCCTGCATCAGCGATAGTTGTTCCCGCAGCGCGAGAACGTGGTCTTCCCAGTAACGGTGGGAATCGAACCATGGGAACGCCTGTTTGAATGCGGGATCGTCCCAGCGGCGCGCGAGCCAGGCGGCGTAATGCATGATGCGGAGGCTACGAAGAGCCTCGACCAGGTGCAGCTCGCGGGCATCGAACTCGCGGAATCCCGAGTAACCCTCGAGGAGTGCGTTCAGCTGCGGAATCTGTTCCGCCCGGTCGCCGGACAGGAACATCCAGAGGTCCTGCACGGCGGGACCGCTGCGCGCGTCGTCCAGATCGACGATGTGCAGTTGCTCCCCGGCTACGAGCACGTTGCCGGGGTGAAAGTCGCCATGGATCCGCAGTTGCCGGGTGTCGCCCGCCCGTTCGAACGACGCCTCGACGCCATCGATCACCGCGTGCGCGACGCTTTCGTAGGCAGGCACGAGCTCGGCAGGAATGAAGTCGTGCTTGAGCACGTACTCCATGGACTCGATCGCGTAGCTGTCGACGTCGATGCCGGGACGGTGGCGGAACTCGGCGGTTGCGCCGACCAGGTGTATCCGTGCGACGAAACGGCCCAGTTGTTCCAGCAACTCGAAATTGTCGAGGTCGGGCGCGCGGCCACCGCGGCAGGGATACACCGCGACGCGAAAGTCGCCGACCCTGTGCAGCGTGGTGCCAGCGATTTTCATGGGTGCGACGACCGGGATTTCCTGCCGCGAAAGCTCCACCGCAAACGCGTGTTCTTCCAGTATTGCCGCGTCCGACCAGCGGTTCGGACGATAGAATTTCGCGACGATGGCATCGTCGTCGTCGATACCGACCTGGTAGACGCGATTCTCGTAGCTGTTGAGTGCGAGCAGGCGTCCGTTGCATCTGAAGCCGAGATCCTCGAGCGCTTCGAGAAAGTCCTGCGGCTGCAGATCGGCGTAGGCGAGTGATGCGGTGTTGCGGTTCATCCGCCGGATGATACGCTACGCCGCGTTTGCGAGAAGGATCAGGATCGAGGAATCGGGGTCGAGGTGCCTGCCATGACAGAAAAGGAACGATTTGCAACAAGTGCCCGTCGCGGTCTTCCCGCGGTGCTGCTCGTGCTGCTGCTGAATGCATCCTGGTCATCGTCTGCCGACGATTTCGACACAGCGCTCCACGAAGCGGACGTGCTGGCATGGCGGGAAAGCCGCCGTGCCTCGCTGATGTCGCCGACCGGATTCCTGAATCTCGCGGGGCTCTACTGGCTGGAGAAGGAACGATCGACATTCGGCTCTGCCGCCGACAACGATCTCGTGTTTCCGGCCTCTGCGGCGGCCTACATCGGCGAGTTTCGCCTGACCGGTGACGGCGTCGTCATGGTGCCGTTGTCGGGAGTGGAGCTCTACTCGGCAGACGAACCGGTGGCTGATGCGCTGCTGGTCGCGGACGACACGAGCGAGAATCCCGCAATGGTCACGCACGGCTCCCTGGCGTGGACGATTATCAAGCGCGACGGTCGCTACGCCGTGCGACTCAGGGATTTCGAGCATCCGGCGCTGGCGTCGTTTCCGGAACTGCCTTACTTCCCGATCGATCCCTCCTGGCGGGTCGAGGCAACGCTGGAGCGCTACGAAGAGCCGCGCAAGGTGGCCGCGAGTACGGTCATCGAGGGGCTGGGCTGGAGTCCGGAGTCGCCCGGTGTGGCCGTGTTCGAGAAGGACGGCCGGACACACCGGCTGGAGGCGTATTCATTGGGAGAACGGTTGTTCTTCGTGTTCGGCGACCGGACCAACGGCAGGGAAACCTACCCGGCCGGCCGCTTCCTGTATGCCGCCATGCCGGGCGAGGACGGGCGCCTGGTTCTCGACTTCAACCGCGCCTACAGCCCGCCCTGCGCATTCAACGACTTTTCCACCTGCCCGGTGGCGTCACCGCGCAACCGCTTGCCGATACGGGTAGCGGCAGGCGAGTTATTCGATCGTGACGCTTACGTCGGGACGACGATCGATCACTAGTCCCGAATCTCGAAGCTGAGTCCCGCATTCGCCTGCAGACGCTGCAGCAGGGGTGCGGCCATTGCCGCCGCGGGGGTGAGCACGCCGCCCGCGGAATCGAGTTCGTCGAGCGCCAGGCACACCGCGCTTTCGGCCAGCATCTTGCTCGTCGAGCCGTAGCCCGGATCCCGATCGCCGGTGATCCTGCCGCGGATCTGCCGCCCGTCGGCGAGTCGCCCGATCTGTTCGAGATTGAAGAATCCTTTTTCGCGTGCTGCGGCGTCCGGGCCGGTACCCGGCTTCGGGAGCACGTATCGTTCGAGCAGCCCGCGGCTCCAGCCGAATGATGCGGCGCCGACGAGCCCCGCGAGGCCCGCGGTGATCATCGCCGATCGGGACCAGCCGCCGATGCCGCGACCGGTGCGTATCGCCTCGTGATAACGAAACGATTCACCCCAGGGATAGCCGAGGAGGGCGTGGCTGCGCCTGACCACCCGCGTATTGACCGTGGCCATGATGAAGGGCGCTGTCCAGTTCTGTGCGTCGACATCGAAGCGAATGCCGCGCTGGTCGCTGCGATCCGGGCCACGCGGCCCACCCTCCGGATTCAGGCTGTACGGGCGAGCGAGGACCCGGGCAACCTCCCGGTCGGCACGGGCTTCGCGCATCACGTTCATGATGCTCGCCATCGTGCCGCCGCTCGCGCCGCCCTTCATGGCCTTGACGAGCAGGACGATGGAATCGCAATAGGCCCCGTAGCGCTCCCGCGCCTGCTGCTGCAGGAACCAGGCGCCGATGTCCATCGGGATCGAATCGAAACCACAGCAGTGGACGATACGGGCGCCGCTCTGGCGGGCGGTCGCGTCGTGTGCATCGATCATGCGCCGGATCCACTGCACCTCGCCAGCGAGGTCGCAATAGTGCGTGCCGTTCTCTGCGCAGGCTGCTACCAGCTCGCTGCCGTACCGCGCGTACGGCCCGACAGTGGTCAGAACCACACGCGTTCGCTGCGCCAGATCGCTCATAGAACGTGCGTCCAGCGTGTCGGCAATGATCACCGGCAGTGACGCTGCCGGTGACCCCAGCGACTCCCGCAGTGCGGATAGTTTCTGTTGGTTGCGCGCGGCGACGGCCCAGCGCAGGTCCGCGCCTACGCCGTAACGTTCGCAGAGGTATTCGGCGACGAGCGAACCGGTGAAACCGGTCGCGCCGACGACGATGACGTCGAATTCCCGAGGACTGCTGTTCACGATTCTCTGCTCTTTGCCATCAATGCCACCTTTTTGCGGCCGTTATAGATTGTCTGGGTGCCGACCGTGCGAAACCCGTAACCCTCGTGAAAGCGCATCGACGATTCATTGGGAGGAACGAGATTCACCTCGCAGGTCAACACGCGGGCAGTCGCCGGCAGTCTGGCCTCGAAATCCCGATACAGGCGCGTGGCCAGACCGAGGCGCCGCGCGTTCTCGGCAATCGCTATGCGATCAATGTAACCGAAGTCGTCGTAAGCCGAGCAGAACCACCGGTAATTGGGGCTCGCGTAATCTGTCCCGGGACGCATACCGATCAGAAAGCCGGCAAATGCCTCATCCTGCATCGCCACCCTGAAGTACGCCGCATTGGCAGCGAACCAGCGCATCTGCTCGAGGTCGACGCTGTTGACCGCGGGAACCGATGCCTCGTTCAGCCGCAGCACATCCTCGAGGTCTTCAAATTCAGCGTCGCGCAGCGTGATCGTGTATTTCGGCTCGGCATTCATCATGGATTTGCGTATACTGCGCCAGAGGCGGCATTCGATCCAGTCGACGCTACGAGACCGCCAAATCTCGCTACTTTTCCAGCCCGGTGCGCGTTACCGAGCCGGACTACTGTTGTCCGGCAGATTTCTGGCCAATTCAGGAAGATTCGAATGTTCAAGATCGTTCATGCCCGGCAACTTCTGTTGATCACTGTCTGCGTGCTCGGCGCTGCGGCCTGTGGTAAATCCGACGAGGAACCGCAAAAAGCATCTTACCTCGGCGATAGTGGCGGTCTGTTGCGCTACGTACCCGCTGACACGCCTTATGTGTTCGGAATGCTCGCACCGCCTCCCGACGAGTTCATGGACATCATGGAGCCGAAAGTGGACCGTTTGCTGGCGGCCTATTCCGAGATGCTGCGGGTCGCCGTCAGCGAGGCGCGGTCGGCGGACGCTGGCGACCCCGACGAGACGGAAAACGTTGACGCCATCGTGGAGGAACTCCGGTCCCGGATGTCCCTCGAAGGCCTCAGGGAAGTCGGGCTGACGCGGGATTCGACGGTCATACTCTACGGCAACGGCCTGCTACCGGTGCTGCGTGCCACCCTGAGCGATGCGAGCCTGCTCGACGAGGCGATCAGCCGAATCGAGGCAAGCGCGGGCGAGCAACTTCCGGTTGCCGAAGTCCAGGGTACGGCGTATCGCTATGTGGAAGACGAGGGCGTCCGCGTAATCGTTGCCACGGTCGGCAATGAGCTGGTCCTGACCATTGCGCCGGACACCCTCGACGACGCGTCGCTGGCGAGCCTGCTCGGGCTTACGCTGCCGGCTGACAGCATCGCGGAAAGCGGCGAGCTTCGCGACATCGCCAATGAGTACGGCTATCTGCACGAATACGTCGGTCTCGTCGATACCGTGCGCCTCGCGGATACGTTCATCGAGGAGCCCGAGGGTCTCGACGCATTACTCCTGGAAATCATGGATTACGACGCGGGCGCATTGAGTGACGTCTGCAAGGCCGAACTCGGAGCGCTGGCAAGAATTGCCCCACGCGTCGTCACGGGCTACGAGGAGGTATCGGCCGATAAGATCCGATCGACGACGGTCGTTGAACTGCGCGACGACGTCGCCGCGGAATTCGCCACGTTCGTGGCGCCGGTACCCGGGCTGGGCCGGGTCTACGACGGCCTGTTTTCCATCGGCATGAGCCTGAATGCCGCGTCGATCAGGGCGTTCTTCGACAGGCACGTTGCCGCACTGCGCGAGGACCCATGGGAGTGCGAGCATCTGGCGGAATTCCAGGACGGCTTGTTCGCAGCGAGTGAACAGGCGCTCGCGCAGCCGGTGCCACCGGTGCTCTACGACTTCCACGGCTTCCTGGCCGTCGTCAACGACATGCAGGGTTTCGACATCGGCCGAAAACAGCCGCCGGAGTCCATCGACGCAAGTTTCCTGCTGGCGATCGACAATGCGCAGGGGCTGCTGGCGATGGGTCAAGCGATGCTGCCCCAGTTCGCCGAGATGACCATTGAGCCGGACGGCAAGGCCCACCGGTTCGAACTTCCGGAGTCGGAGGCGGGCGTCGAGCGGGCCTGGATTGCGCTGACCGATTCGGCAATCGCGCTCTCGGTGAGCGAAGATGCCGAGACGGTCCTGCCCTCGCTTCTCGAGGCGGAGGGCGGCACGCCGCCGCCGTTTATGAGCGTGGGGCTCGACGGCGCCCGATACTATACGATGCTCGGCGAGGCGATGCGCGAGGACGACGACGAGGAAATGTCGGAAGAAATGCGTGACGCCATGTCCGACGTAATGAGCGTGGCGGCCGAATTCTACGAGCGCCTGCACGTCAACGTGATGTTCACGGAACGGGGTATCGAGATAGATACGGACATGAGCCTCGCCGATTGATTGCGGTCAGGCTGGAAGCAAAGAGGAAATAACGTGTTAAGACCGATCAGTGCAATGACGATACTTGCCCTGACCCTCGGGGCGGTTGCCGAGGAACCTGATCTGGCGCCGGTTACGAGCCTGAAGGTCGACCTGGAGCAGGTCGTCAGGCTCGGCACGGTGTCTCCTGTCGACGGCATCACGGCCGCCGGCCAGCCGGACAAAGCCGGGTTCGAGGTCTTCGCGGCTGCCGGTTACACGACCGTGATCGACATGCGGGCGGAAGACGAGGATCGGGGCCTGGAAGAAGCGGCATTCGTCGAAGATCTGGGCATGCATTACGTCGCGTTCCCGATAGCAAGCGAGGACGACGTCTCATTCGACAGTGCCCGCAAGCTTGACGAACTCCTGCAGCGGTACCCCGGACCAGTGCTCGTGCATTGCGCCAGCAGCAACCGCGTTGGTGCATTGCTTGCGTTGAGGGCCAGCCTGCACGGTGCCGATGATGCAGAGGCCCTGGCGCTGGGGCGCGAAGGGGGGATGACGAGGCTCGAGGGTCTCGTCAGGAAGCGCCTCGCCGAGGGCGACAACAAGCAGAACTGAGGCGACAAGAAGGGGACGGTGACCGACGGTCACTGTCCCCGGAATTTGGTGGAGGTGGTGGGAATCGAACCCACGTCCGCAAGCCCTACGCTACGAGCTCTACATGCTTATTCCGTCTTTGATCTCACTGCGGGCTACCCGACGGGCAGGGAAGACTCACAGCCAGTTCAGTGAGGATTTAACGGATTGGGCCCTGAACATGCCCGCACCGCGGTCCCGTGTCGGTGACTCCCGTGATCCGGACGCACAGGCACGATCCGGGCGGAAGGCTTAGAGCTGGTTTTTAAGCAGCTAAAGCGTAGTTGTCGTCGT
>JAACFE010000159.1 GCA_009937525.1 Gammaproteobacteria bacterium | reverse complement strand
TCTATCCCGCCTTTCGTGCGGCCCGCAGCCAGCCGGCTGCGGCCATGCGAGAGGAGTAAGCCGTTATGCGTGCGAGCTTCTTCGCATTTCTTGCCGCCGCACTATTGCCGTTGATGGCCTCCGGTGACGAGACCGCGGTGCCCCAGTCCCGGTTGTCTGAGCTGTTGAGCAGCGAGGACGACTCCGGATTCGAGACAGCCATCGCGCCCCGCCCGTTCGTGTTTCCCGCGGACCACGGCCCGCACCCCGGGTTTCGCAACGAGTGGTGGTACGTCACCGGCAATCTCGACGGCGATGGCGGCAGGCGTTTCGGTTTCGAACTCACGATCTTTCGCTTCGCGTTGACGCCTGCAATCCCGTCCGCCGAGTCCAACTGGCGCAGCAACCAGGTCTACATCGCGCACTTTGCCGTGACTGATGCCGATGGCGAGCGCTTCTATACGGCAGAGCGTTACTCGCGGGCTGCGCTCGGGCTCGCAGGTGCGGCCGCCGATCCTTTCCGGGTCTGGATCGATGACTGGGAGATAGCCGCAACGGAGCAAGGGCAGCCGGAGCAATGGCGGCTGCGGGCGACCGATCCCGAATTCGCGCTCGACGTCACGCTCACTGCCGCGAAGCCGCCCGTGCTGAACGGGGTCGGCGGCTTGTCGCGGAAATCGGCCGAGCCGGGGAACGCGTCCTATTACTACTCGATCACCCGCTGGTTGGCGGAAGGTTTGCTGCGCCTCGGCGGCGACGAATTCCGTGTCTCGGGCTCGTCGTGGCTCGATCGCGAGTGGAGTACCAGTGCGCTCGGTGCCGATCAGCTCGGCTGGGACTGGTTCGCACTGCAATTGTCGGACGGCAGCGAACTGATGTTCTACAACCTGCGCAAGCTCGACGGCAGCCAGGACGAGTACAGCGCCGGTACCTGGATCAAAGCTGACGGAACAGCGCAGCACCTCGATCGTGAAGACGTCGAAATTACGGTCATCGATACCTGGAACAGCCCGGAGGGCGGCACCTACCCATCAGCCTGGACGCTGTTTTTGCCGGGCCGGGGTCTCTCGCTCGACATCCGCCCGGTCATGGCCGACCAGGAGCTTTTTACGACGGTGCGCTACTGGGAGGGTGCCGTCGACGTGGAAGGCGAACGACGCGGCGTACCGGTCGAGGGCCGCGGTTACGTCGAGCTTACGGGCTACGCGGACTAGCGCGCAGTCGCGGTTCGAGAAACGCTCCTACGGTAATAAGAACCTCCTGTAGGAGCGCGCCTCGGCGCGCGATCCTGGTGCGAGGCCCGCGACCCGTCAAACCTCCGACAGGCTGGCCGCCAGCGCCTCCCAGCTCGTGACCGGCATCTCGCAATGCGTGCCCAGGCAGCGGTACGCGACGGTATCATTTTCCATGGCCGCCCGGTCGGCGAGCGCGCCCGGCAACGATTGCTCGCTGCGCCCGATCGCGAATACGAGACGCCGCGGCGCGTACAGTTTCGCTGCGGCGTCACGCCAGCGCCCGATCTCGTCCGCGTCGCCACGGATGATCACGACCTCCGGATGATCGATGTACTCCTCGAGTGCCGTGAGTAGCGTGACGTGGCCGTGCGGATACTCGTCCATGGCGCGCCAGGCGGCCCGCAACGTTCGCTCGGCGGCATCCAGGTAGCGGTTCTCTCCCAGCAGGAACCCGAGCCGCTGCAGCGCGAACGCAGCGATACCGTTGCCCGACGGCACGGACTCGTCAGCCAGCGGCTTCGGCCGGTGGATGAGTTGCTCGTGATCGTTCGCGGTGAAGAAGAAGCCGCCGTCGTCCGCGTCTTCGAAGTGTTCCAGCAGCGTGTCCGCCAGCGTGACGGCAAACTGCAGATACTCGCTCGACCACCGAGCCTGCAGCAGCTCGAGCAGCGCGTCGAGCAGGAAGGCATGGTCGTCCAGGTAGGCGGGAAAGCGCGCTTCGCCGTCTTTGTAGCTCGCGAGCAGGCGGCCCTCGACGAACAGCGTGGAGCGAATGAATTCGGCTGCCCGGATTGCTGCATCGACGAGATCCTGTCGCTCCAGCGCGCGGCCGGCGATCGCGAGGCCGCGGATCGCGAGCGCATTCCAGGCGGTGAGCTGTTTCTCGTCGCGTCCCGGGGGAACGCGTCCGGCCCTCGCTTTCAGTAACGCCTGTTTGCCACGCTCGATCGCGGCGAGTGCGCCGCTCTCCGCAAGTCCCGCATCCGCTGCGACGTCGGCGATCGAGCGCTGCGCAGTGAGATGCCAGCGCTCCTCGAAATTGGCCGGCTCATCGAGACCGAAACGGCTGGCGAATACGGCATAGTCGGATTCAGCCAGCAGTCCCCGGACTTCGTCGGGCGTCCACAGATAGTAGAGCCCTTCCTGGCCCTCGGAGTCGGCATCCCGGGTGGCGTAGAAACCGCCTTGCGGCGACTGCATGTCCGACAACATCCAGTCCGCCGTCGCATCGGCGACCGCAGCGAAGTAGTCGTCGCCGGTCGCGAGGAACGCCTGGGCGTAAAGTGCCAGCAATGGGCCGTTGTCGTACAGCATCTTCTCGAAATGCGGAATCTGCCAGTAGCGGTCGACCGAGTAACGGCAGAATCCGCCGCCGACGTGGTCGAACAGCCCGCCGTCCGCCATGCGCGTGAGTGTCAGGGTTGCCATGTACAGCGCATGGAGGTCCGGTTCGTCGTCGCTCGCGGAACTGCGCCACTGCCTGAGCAGCCGGTCGATGGTCGTCGGGTGCGGGAACTTCGGTGCACCGCCGAATCCACCGTAGTCCTGGTCGAACGTGCCGCCGAGTGAATCCCTGAGCTTCCCGATCGGTTCCGCCGTGATCACGACGTCGTCGCCGGCGGCGGGCGGCTCCAGGCGGCCGAGTACCTCCGTCAGCTTGGCCCCCTGCCGCCGGACCTCGTCGCGCTGTTCCCTGAAATACGTCGCAACGCTTTTCAGCAGATCGCCGAAAGCGGGCATGCCGTAGCGTGCCTCGTTGGGGAAATAGGTGCCGCCGAAGAACGGGCGCCGGTCGTCGGGATTGATGAACATGGTCAGCGGCCAGCCGCCCGTGCGTTGCGTGAGAAGTTGCTGTGCCGTCTGGTAGATCTTGTCGACGTCCGGCCGCTCCTCGCGATCGACCTTGATGTTCACGAACAACTGGTTCATGACTTCCGCCGTGGCTTCGTCCTCGAACGATTCGTGCGCCATGACGTGACACCAGTGACAAGCCGAGTAGCCGACCGACAGCAGCACCGGTTTGTCCAGCTCCCGGGCCACGTCGAACGCCTCATCGCCCCACGGGTACCAGTCGACCGGGTTGTCGGCGTGCTGCAGCAGGTAAGGGCTGGTTTCGTTTGCGAGTCGGTTCGGCATGTCGGCGTACCGTGGACGGCGGGCCACTATAGCGCATCGCCGAGAATTGTTAGACTAGCGGCCACCAAATCCACCCCGAGCCGTCCCGCATGCTGACATACCCAGAGATCGATCCGATCATCTTTTCGATCTTCGGTCTCAAGATTCGCTGGTACGGCATGATGTACGTGCTCGGTTTCCTGGCGGGCTGGTGGCTGGCGCGCCGCCGCAGCCGGCTGCCCTGGTCGACCATAAGTCCGCAACAGGTCGATGACCTGGTCTTCTACGTGATGCTGGGTGTCATCGCGGGCGGGCGGCTGGGCTACATCCTGTTTTACGGCTGGGCCAACATGGCCGAAGACCCG
>JAACFE010000077.1 GCA_009937525.1 Gammaproteobacteria bacterium | reverse complement strand
ATCGGCAGCCACTCCAAACACCTCGAGGAACTGGCCGAGCCCCTGCGTGCCGATGGGGTCGTCGTGACGACGTCAGCGATCTGGGATCATCCACTCTACGAAGGCATCGTTCGGCACGTGGTGTCGTCCGGGGCGCACCTGGTTGTCAAGGACACGCACCATCACTCTGCGGTAGCTCGTGCCCTGCTGACGAATACCGACTGGAACCTGATTCGCACGTGTCCCGTGCCGCTTTGGCTCGTCAAACCCGTCGACCTGCCGGACGAACCGGTGTTTATCGCTGCAATCGACCCGATGAATGAACACGACAAGCCCGCGGCGCTCGACGACGAGATCCTGCAGATCAGCAAGTTCATCGCGGACAGGGTCGGCGGCCGGGTCCACGCGTTTCATTCATACGATCCGCGAATCGCGGTCGCGACGGCGACGGCAAACGCCTATATCCCGGTCTCTCTGCCGTTCGACGAGATCGAACAGCAGATGCACGAAGACCACCAGAAACGGTTCCACGAGATCACTTCGTTCCACGGCATCGAAGACGACAAAGCGCACCTCGTAGCCGGGCTTACGCACGAAGAGTTACCGATCGTTGCCGACGAATTGAAGGCTGCCGCTGTGGTCATGGGCGCCGTCTCGCGTAACCGCTGGAAACGCCTGTTCATCGGCGCGACGGCCGAACGCACGCTGGAACATCTGCCGTGCGACCTGCTGATCATCAAGCCGGACTGGTTCCAGACGCCCGTCGAACAGCACGCTCACGAAGCGGCCTGACGCTCCTTGTATTGCTCCAAAAAAAAGCCCGCTATGCAGTGCATAGCGGGCATGGAGAGAAAATCGGGCATTCGCGCCGTAGTTCCTGACAACTCTTGCAGGCGTAAATAACCTTGGTGTTAAGATGCCAAATCGCAGGCGGAAGACCATACGTAACTTCCCCTACTGCGCCGGAGACTGGTCCGCGGCCAATGTATCTGACTCTCAAGTATGCCCATCTCGCCCTCGCGATCTTGAGCATTTCGGGCTTCCTGATCCGCGGCTTCTGGATGATGACGGACTCTGCACTACTTGGTCACAAGGCTGTCCGCATCGCTCCGCACGTCGTTGACACCGTATTTCTCATTACCGGTATCGTGCTGGTCCTGCAGCTCGCGTTGCCGGTCTTGCAGAGCCCCTGGCTGCTGGCGAAATTCGCCGGCCTGATCGTCTATGTGCTGCTCGGCGCGATCGCATTGCGGCGAGGGCCGACGATGCCCATACGGCGAGCCGCTTTCGTCGGCGCGCTGTCCGCCTTTGCCTATATCGTGGGTGCGGCCGTGTCGAAATCACCGGCGAGCTGGATTGCGTTCCTCGCACGCTGATCGCGGCTGAGACGGGCAAGGCCTTCCCCGTTTCGGGAAGGCCCGCCCGTGACGAACCGGTCTATTTCAGCGTGATCTCTCTGAACAGATATTCGCCAGTGATGGTGCGGATATCCGGATAGGTCAGGACGATCTTGTCCGACTTCTCCTGGTTTTCCTTGCCCCAGGCCTTCATGAAGGCGTCGTAGCGCTCTTTGTCCGGCTGCATATCCGCCGAGTTCGCAAAACGCACCACCAGTATGACGTTGAAATCGCCACCGTTCGGCAATTGACTCACGTAAATGCCGTAGCTCTCGATCTGACCCTGTTCTTTCAATATTTCATTGGCAGGCACCCACGAACCCTTCAGGCCCTCGAGGTACTTGTCGATCATGTTGGAATCAACCTTGACGGTCGTAACATTGGATACTCCCTCGCCAATGTCGTAGTCAGTCCACGGTTCCAGGTCTGCGGATGCGATTCCTGCGAAACACACGAGTAAGAGTGCGGTAAACAGCTGGCTTATTTTCATGTCTTGTTCTCCCTATGCTGAGTTCAGGCGCTTGATACGCGACTGCCGAATCCGGCGGCTCGCGTGCAGCGAAGGTACTCTCGATTGCGCAGCAAATCGGGTTCTCGAGTGAAATGGCGGTTCGGCGTTACGCCGTGGCTGCGCTCGTCAGCTCGCCTTTGAAGATGGTAACGGCACGACCGGCGAGTATTACGCGCTCTCCTGATATCCGTACGTGAACGACGCCGCCGCGTGACGATGCCTGGTAAGCCGTCATCTCGGTCTTGCCCAGTCGTTCGCTCCAGTAGGGCCCGAGGCAGCAGTGTGCCGAGCCGGTTACGGGATCCTCGTCGATGCCGGCGCCGGGCGCAAAAAACCGCGAAACGAAATCGAAGCCGGGGTCATCCGATACGCTCGTCACGATCACGCCGCGTGACCCCAGTTCGCGCAGCCGGCGGAAATCGGGCTCAAGGCGTCGCACGGTGTCTTCGGACCCCACGACAGCCAGCAGGTCGAAGGTCGAGCGGGCCACGGAATCCGGCACGACACCCAGTGCGTCAGCAAGGGCGCGCACCTCCTCCGCCCCCAGCTCCGCTGTGCCCGGGGCCGTCGCCGGGAAGTCGAGCTCGATCAGGTCGCCCCGACGCGCCGCGGTCAACCTGCCGCTCCGCGTCTGAAAAGAGATCGGCTCGTCGCCAGCCACACGTTCCACCGACCACAACGCGTGTGCTGCCGCCAGCGTCGCATGGCCACAGAGATCAACTTCTACGGCCGGCGTAAACCAGCGCAGATCGAAGCCGTCGCCCTGGCGACGCACGAACGCCGTTTCCGACAGGTTCATTTCCGCGGCGACGGCCTGCATCCACCGGCGGTCGCGTTCATCTTCCAGCAGGCATACCGCGGCCGGATTACCGCTGTACGGTCTCTCCGCGAAGGCATCGATTTGCAGGCAGACGACGGGTGCCAAGAGAACGCGCTCAGTCCTGCGGAACGCTGCCCGTCTTCGTGGCGATGTGTGCGGCGGCAAGCAGCCGGCTCGTATTGACCGGCTTGCTCATCAGCGTGCAGTTGTCCACCGGGCGCGCTTCCTTCACCACCTTGGAGGTGTCTCCGCTGACGATGAACGCGGGGATGTTCACGCCGTAATGCTCGCGGATTCCCATCACCGCCTCGACCCCCGTCGAACCGTCGAGCAGGTGAAAATCCGAGATAAGTAGCGCCGGCACATCATCCAGGTGCTTGATTATCGCGTTCGCCTCCGGCGCCGATTTTGCGCTTGCGACACGGTAGCCCTCGGATTCGAGCAACATGCCCCATGCGTTTGCGACGTTGACGTCATCCTCTATCAGCACGATGGTGCCCGCCCCGCCCGACTCCGCTGCAGCCGCCTTGATATGGTATTCACCCGCCGCGCAATGCGACGCTTCCACGATGGGCACGGAGACATAGAACATCGAACCCTTGCCCGGCTCGGATTCGACGCCGATATCGTGCCCGAGCAGGTCGGCGAGGCGCCGCACGATGGCAAGCCCGAGCCCGAAGCCCTCGGTGCTCGAGCCCGGCGTCTTGGCCTGGTGGAATTCCTGGAAGATGGCCTCGAGCTGGTCCGATTCGATGCCGATGCCGGTGTCGATAACCTCGAGCCGGCAAAAAGACCCCGTGCATTCGCAGGTCATCTGCACGCTGCCGTTATTCGTGTAGCGGATCGCATTGGACACCAGGTTCTGGACGATTTCACTGAGCAGATTCGGGTCGCTGCGTACAGTGACCGCGCACGGCTCGGAGGAGAATTCCAGTCCCTTGTGGCTGGCCTGGCGGCCGGACTCCGCGGACAGGCGATCGATGATGCGCTGCATCGGAAACTCTTCGATTTCCGGCGTCACGGCACCGGCGTCCAGGCGACTGATGTCGAGCAGGGAGTTCAGCAGGTTCGTCATCGCCGTGAGCGAGTGTTCCTGGCTCTCGATCATCTCCTGCGCGCGCTCGTCCTTGACCGTGCGGCGCAGCGCTCCGTTCAGCAGGCTCAGCGCCTGAACGGGCTGGCGCAGGTCGTGGCTCGCCGCCGCAAGGAACGCGGTATTGGCTTTTTGCGCCCGCTCCGCCGCCTGCCGTGCCGCAATGATCTCCTGTTCCATCCGGCGGCGCTTGGTCACGTCCCTTATAACGCTCGAGATGAACATGCCGCTCGACGTTTCGACCGGGCTCAAACTGATCTCGACGGGAAATTCCGTGCCGTCCTTGCGGCGCCCGAACAGATCCAGACCGGGTCCCATCGGCCGCAACTCCGGGCTTGCGAGGTAGCCGCCACGGTGCTCGAGGTGATTCTCCCTCGTACGCTCGGGCAGCAGCATCTCGACCTCGTGCCCCAAAAGTTCCGCCCGTGTGTAGCCGAACATGTCCTCGGCCTGGCGATTGACAATGGCGATCCGGCCGCGCTCGTCGACAATGATCATCGCGTCCGGAGCCGTTTCGAGCATCGTACGGAAGTAGGCTTCCGACTCGTCCCCGGCATTCACTTCGCGAATGGTGCTGGCTACCAGGAGGCCGGCATTGGTGTTGACGGGGGTGAGCGCGATTTCCGCTCGAAACCGGCTGCCATCCTTGCGCAGACCGTACAGGTCAAGCCCCGACAGCAGGGGCCTCGCGCGTGGCGAAGCATTGTAGCGGCTGCGGTAATCCCGGTGCTGATCCCGCAGATCCTCCGGCATCAGCATCTCGACGGGCAGGCCAACCAGTTCCTCCGCTGCGTATCCGAAGAGGCTCTCGGAACCCCGATTGGCGAACACGATCCTGCCGTCCGAATCGGTGACGATCGCGGCGTCGGCGGCGGCGTGCAGGAGCTCGTTAACGACCTCGGCGGGCAGTTTACTGGCGGACATCAGGGGACACATGAAATGGCTAAGCTCTCGATTATAAAGGCGGTTCCCGGATAAAACAGCCTCCAATCAGGCAATGGGCAGGCCGTTGAATGCCATACGTATAGTTACGTATGGGGGCCCGCCGCAGGCCGCTGTTAGCTTGCCCACCGACTCTGGGGATATACTTGGCGCTCCGGGCGCCACAAATATCGAAAATGGCCGGGGCAATTCTTCCACCCCAGGCCGCTCAAGAGTCCCGGATCCAGTGCTCTTAACAAATAGCTACAGGGGTCGTCCGTTGGACACAAAAGCTCAATACAACGACACGGTTGTACGCCAGTTCGCGATCATGACGGTCGTCTGGGGCGTCGTCGGAATGCTCGCCGGCGTATTCATTGCCGCGCAGCTTATCTGGCCGCAGCTCAATTTCGACCTGCCGTTCCTGACCTACAGCCGTTTGCGCCCGCTGCACACGAACGCAGTGATCTTCGCGTTCGGCGGTTCTGCATTGTTCGCGACCGCCTACTACGTCGTACAGCGCACCTGCCACGTGCGACTCGCATTCGACAAGCTGGCTGCCTTCACGTTCTGGGGCTGGCAGGTCATCATCGTGCTCGCCGCCGTCACGCTGCCGCTCGGCATCACCCAGTCAAAAGAGTATGCCGAGCTCGAGTGGCCGATCGATCTCCTGATCGCCGTGGTATGGGTGGCGTTCGCGATCGTGTTCTTCATGACCATCGCACGGCGGCGCGTCAAACACATCTATGTGGCCAACTGGTTTTATGGCGCGTTCATCATCACGGTCGCAATCCTGCACATCTTCAACAATCTCGCCGTACCGGTCACGCTGACCAAGTCCTACCAGATCTATACGGGCACGGTGGACGCGATGATGCAGTGGTGGTACGGCCATAACGCCGTCGGCTTCTTCCTGACGGCGGGATTCCTCGGCATGATGTACTACTTCGTGCCGAAACAGGCCGAACGCCCCGTCTATTCCTACCGGCTGTCGGTCGTTCACTTCTGGTCGCTGATCGCGGTTTACATGTGGGCGGGACCCCACCACCTGCATTACACCTCGCTGCCCGACTGGGCACAGACGCTCGGCATGGTGTTCTCGATCATCCTGCTCGCCCCGTCCTGGGGGGGCATGATCAACGGCATCATGACCCTGTCCGGCGCCTGGCATAAGCTTCGCAGTGATCCGGTTCTCAAGTTCATGATCGTCGCACTGTCGTTCTACGGCATGTCGACGTTCGAAGGCCCGATGATGTCGATCAAGACCGTGAATGCGCTGTCGCATTACACCAACTGGACGATCGGCCACGTGCATTCGGGTGCCCTCGGCTGGGTCGCAATGATGACCATGGGCTCCCTGTACTGCCTTATCCCGCGGCTCTACAACCGCAAGGGCATGTACAGCACCAAGCTGATCGACGTTCACTTCTGGACGTCGACCATCGGCGTGATCCTCTACATCGTGCCGATGTGGGTTGCGGGCGTCACCGAAGGACTGATGTGGCGTGCGGTAAATGACGACGGCACATTGACGTATTCATTCGTCGAATCGCTGCAGGCGGTAGATCCCTATCTCGTGTTCAGGCTACTGGGCGGTCTCGTCTTCTTCACGGGCATGCTCATCATGGCCTTCAATGTGTGGAAGACCGTCAGTGAGCAGAAGCCGGCGCCGGTAGCCGTGCTCGACCCGGCGTAAAGGAGAGACCGCACATGCGTCATGAGGTAATCGAAAAAAGTGTAAATCTGATGATGGTGCTCGTCGTTCTTGCCGTGAGCATCGGCGGTCTCGTCGAACTCCTGCCGCTCATGGTCTCGGACGAGACGACGAAGCCGGCGGAAAAAATCGAGCCTTATTCACCGCTGCGGCTTGCCGGCCGCGACGTCTACATCCGGGAAGGTTGCTACGGCTGCCATTCGCAGATGGTGCGGCCGTTCCGCAGCGAAACCGAGCGCTACGGTCCCTACTCGACCGCTGGCGAATCGGTGTACGACCGGCCGTTCCAGTTCGGCTCGCGGCGTACCGGTCCCGACCTCGCCCGGGTTGGTGGCCGTTACAGCGATGCCTGGCACCGCCTGCATCTCGAGGATCCACGCGCGCTGGTACCCGAGTCCAACATGCCCGGCTACCCCTGGCTCAACGAGCAGATGGTTGATCCGGAACTCGTGACCGCGAAACTGCGCACGCTGAAGATGCTCGGCGATCCGTACACGGACGAGCAAATCGAGGGTGCGGCGGCGCAGGTAGACGGCATGACTGAAATGGATGCGCTCGTTGCCTACCTGCAGGGTCTCGGCATCAATCGCAGCAATCGTCGGTAGGCCGCCTCGTGGATATCAACGATCTTCGCGGTATCGTAACGGCGGTCACCATGCTGGCCTTCATAGTACTGAGCGTATTCGCCTGGCGCCGTTACCGTGCCGCGGAGTTTGAAGAAAGCGCCCGCCGGCCGCTCGAAGACGATCAATACATTACACAAGATATTGCGAATCAAACGCGGGAGAACACGTGATGCCTGCATTCTGGCACTGGTTCGTTGCCGTCGGCACGATCCTATTCATCATCTGGTGTATCTGGCTGATCGGGTGGTCGGCCAGGCAGGGTCCGCAGGACAAGAGTGACGCGGATCTCACCGGTCACAAGTGGGACGGCGACCTGGAAGAGTGGAACAATCCTGCGCCGAAGTGGTGGCTGTATCTCTATTTCATCACCGTGTTCTGGGGTGTCGGCTACCTGATTGCCTTCCCGGGTCTCGGAAACTTCGAGGGCATGCTGGGCTGGTCGCAGGAAAAGCAGTACGAGGCCGAACAGCAGGCGGCCATCGAACGCTTCGAACCGATCTACGCGGGGTATGCGGAGATGGAATTCGAAGCCCTTGCCGAGAACCCCGACGCTATGAAGCTCGGTGCAAGCCTTTATGCCAGCTACTGCACGACCTGCCACGGCTCGGACGCGCGTGGCGCCCCGGGCTACCCGAACCTCACGGACGGCAACTGGATCTGGGGTAATAGCGAGCAGCAGATCACGATGACATTGAAACAAGGGCGTAATGCGGTCATGCCGGCGCTTGCTGCGGCACTCAGCGGCGACGAGGCCATCGACAACATGGTGACGTACGTCCGCAGCCTCAGCGGCCTGGTCGAGGCGGACGAGGCCGCGGCCGCAATGCAGCCCAAGTTCGTCGCGCTCTGCAGCGCCTGTCATGGCATGGACGGCAAGGGTAACCAGATACTCGGCGCCGCCAACCTGACGGACGACAACTGGCTTTATGGCGGGACCGCGGAGGACGTCCGCTATACACTCGTCAACGGCCGCAACGGCATCATGCCCCCACACGGGGAACTGCTCGGCGACAACCGGACCAAGATCCTCGCGGCTTACGTTTACAGCCTCGGCAACGGGGACTAGACCTCAGCATCAGCAGGCAGAAACGTGATTCAGGAAGAGTACCGTGGCACCCGGCAGTGGAGCCGGAATAGCCAGGCGATCGCCATCGTCGTATGGATATCCTTCCTGAGCGCCGCAATCGGCACGATGCTGTTCTTCGCGCTGTTCGATCCCGTCGATCTGTCCGGCATCTTCGACGAGGACCTCGACATCGGTCCCGAGGCCGGTTACGCGGCTGGCTTTTTCTTTCTCTGGGTGCTTACGGCCTTAGCGAGTGCCGTCACGGCCTGGCTGGTACGCACGGCGCCGAGACGCGACAAGAAACGCCGCGGATGAAGGCTGACGCCGACACCGACAAGGCGCCGGGTGCGCCGATGTATGCCAGCGCGGAGAAGATCTACCCGCGCGAGATGAAGGGGCGCTTCGATAGCCTGTCGAAGCTTGCGACGATCATACTGCTCGGCCTGTTCTACGTCGTGCCGTGGTTGACGTGGGACGACCGCCAGGCGGTCCTGTTCGACCTGCCGGCGCGAAAATTCTACCTGCTGGGCCTCACGCTGTGGCCACAGGACTTCCCCTACCTTGCCGTGCTGCTCATCATTGCGGCGCTGTCCCTGTTCTTCTTCACGGCGCTGCTCGGACGCGTCTGGTGCGGCTTTGCCTGCCCGCAGACGGTATGGACAGAAGCTTTTATTTGGATGGAGCAATGGACGGAGGGAACGCGTTCGCAACGCATGAAGCTCGACAAGGCGCCATGGAGCTGGAACAAGCTGCGCCGCAAGGGCAGCAAACAGTTGCTGTGGGTCACGTTTTCAGTGTGGACGGGTTTCACCTTCGTCGGCTTTTTCGTGCCGGTCCGCGAGCTGGGACCTGAATTACTGACATTCTCCGCGGGCGGCTGGGCTACGTTCTGGACGCTCTTCTACGGCTTCGCGACCTACGGCAATGCCGGCTACATGCGCGAGCAGGTCTGCAAGTACATGTGTCCCTACGCGCGTTTCCAGAGCGCGATGTTCGACAAAGACACGTTGATCATCTCCTACGACGAAAAGCGCGGCGAGCCGCGCGGCAGCCGCAAGCGCAGTGCCGACCCGGAATCACTCGGCCTCGGCCACTGCATCGACTGCACGCTCTGCGTGCAGGTCTGTCCGACGGGAATCGATATCCGCGACGGCCTGCAGTACGAGTGCATCGCCTGCGCAGCCTGCATCGACGCCTGCGACTCCGTCATGGACAAGATGAATTACCCGCGCGGACTGGTGCGCTACTCGACCGAGCACAGCATGGAAAAGGGCGAGACGCGGATCCTGCGTCCGCGCGTATTCGTCTACGCGGCGCTGCTGCTGGTCCTGGTCGGAGGACTGGTAACCTCGATGGTGATGCGCACGCCGATCATTCTCGACATCATTCGGGACCGCAACTTCCTGTACCGTGAACTGCCAGATGGCGAAATCGAGAACATCTATACGCTCAAAGTCGTCAACCAGCGCGACGATGCACGGAGCTTCCGGCTAACCGTGGACGGCGTTCCCGGCATCCGGCTCGACGGGGTTTCCGATGTAATCGCCGTGGATGGCGGCGGCGTGCTCTCACTTCCGGTGCGTGTCCGCGCGCCCGCGGAAAGCGCTTATGGCATCATGACGATTTCGTTTAGCGTGGTGGACGTGGAGGACCCGGCTGCCAGGATGATCGAGGACAGCCGCTTTCTCGGCCCGACGCCGTAAGCAACCAGACCCATGACCGACCTCGACACCAAGCCCTGGTACCGGCAGTTCTGGCCATGGTTCATCATCGCACTGCCCGCGTCCGCGGTGATCGCCAGCCTGTATACCGTGTCGCTGGCCGTGCGCACGACCGATTCGCTCGTCGTTTCCTCCGAAGACGGCATGGACGTGGTTGCCAGCCGGCATCTCGCGGCGGAACGATTCGCCACCGTACACGGGGTCAGGGCAACACTCACGTTCGACCTCCAGAGCGGCGCTATCCGCGCAGCGCTCACGACAGACAAGGCCGTCGAATGGCCAAAGACGCTGCAGCTGCTGTTCTCGCATCCTGCATTCGCCCATCGGGACCAGCACATAACGATGACGGCCGCAATGCCGGACAGCGACGGTGGCCCCGTGTGGTCCGGCCACTTCGTCGACGTGCCCGACGGGCGCTGGTACGTGGTGCTCGCGGACGGCGATGCATGGCGTCTCAGCGGCGGCTGGTCCGGCGCCTCCGTGCTGCGTCTCGAGCCCGCCGGCACGACGGACGATGGCCCGGGCTGACACGTGTTTTCACTGCGCGCTGCCGATCCCGGCGAACTGTGATATCCGGGTAGAGATCGGCGGCGAACAGCAACCGGTCTGCTGCCCCGGCTGCAAGGCCGTCGCCACGCTGATTCGTGATGCCGGCCTCGAAAGCTATTACGACTCCCGGGAAAGACCGGAACCGGGCGCGGTGCGCCCCGCCGACGACGTGGGCGAGTGGGAGGTGTTCGACCGCGAGGACATGCTGGCCGCGTTCGCCACGCGCGAGGGCGACAAGGCCGAGGCCACAGTCTATGTCGGCGGCATGTACTGCGCCGCCTGCAGCTGGCTCATCGACGCCGCGCTCCGCAAGCTCCCGGGCATCGCGAGCGCCGACATCAACCCCGCCACACACCGCCTGCGAGTCACCTGGGACACATCGACCGTCGGACTCGGCCGGATACTGGCGACACTTGCCGACCTGGGGTACAAGCCGCAGCCGCTGGCGCCCGATTCGACCGAGCGGCCGGAACGCGCCGAACAGCGTACGGCGCTCAAGCGCCTGCTGGTCGCGTCGCTCGGCATGATGCAGGTCATGATGTTCGCGGTCGCCCTGTACTCGGGCGAGTTCCAGGGCATCGATGCCGACATGGAGCGTTTCCTGCGTCTGGTGTCGTTTCTCGTAACGACACCCGTCGTGTTTTATTCCGCGCGCCCGTTCTTCGCCGGCGCGATTCGCGGCCTGCGTGCCCGCCGACCGGGCATGGACGTGCCGGTATCGATCGCCATCGGCAGCGCGTATGTCGCATCGGTCTACGCGACCTACACCAACGGTCCTGCGGTCTGGTACGACTCGGTCACCATGTTCGTTTTCTTTCTCACGGTCGCACGCTATCTCGAGATGCGCGCCAGGCACCGTTCGGTCGACCGCAGCGTCGCCCTGGCGTCGCTGTTGCCGAACACCGCGACGCTGCTCGCCGGCGGGTCGCGCCGCCAGGTACCTGTAGCGCAGCTCGGCGCCGGCGATATCGCGCTGGTTCGCGCCGGAGAGTCGTTCCCGGCGGACGGTTCGATCATTGATGGACGGACGAGCGTCGACGAGTCGATGCTCACGGGCGAGTCCAGACCGCAGCCGAAAACGGTCGGGGACCCGGTGATGGCCGGAAGCGTCAACATCGACGGCATCGTGAAGATGCGCGTGGATGTGACCGGCACGGACACCACACTGGGAACGATCGGCCGGCTGAGTGAGCGGGCGCGCTATGCGCGTCCCGCGTTCGTGCAGCTTGCAGATCGCGTTGCCAGTTACATCGTGGTCGCCATACTCGTCGTCGCCATGGCAGTCGCGACAGGCTGGTACCTCGCCGATCCGGGACGCGCATTCGTCATCACCTTGTCGGTGCTGGTGGTCACCTGCCCCTGCGCGCTCGCGCTCGCAACGCCCACTGCATTCGCAGCCGCAGGCGGCCGGCTTGCCGACTTGCACCTTCTGGTCACCAACGGCAACGCGATCGAAATCCTGTCGAGGGCGACGCACATCGTATTCGACAAGACCGGCACGCTCACGCGCGGCATGCCCGAAGTCGTCAAGACGCTCGTCCATGACCCGGACTTTTCGGAGCAGGACTGCCTGCAGATCGCTGCGGCACTCGAGCTCGCGTCGACGCACCCGATCGCGCGTGCATTTGCGCATTACGACTCCGCGCTCACGGCTATCGATCCCGCGCTTATCGTGGGCGCGGGCGTCGCAGGCGTCGTCAACGGCCGGCATTGGAAGCTCGGCAACGCGGCGTTCGTTCCCGGGGTGGATTCTCCGCGGCGGGATGACGACGCAACGCAGGTATTCCTCGGCACGGACGGCCGCGTCGTCGCCACCTTTACGGTCGCCGACACCCTGCGCGCTGATGCCGCCAATACGCTGAAACTCATGGAGAAAATGGGCTATTCGGTTTCGCTGGTCAGTGGCGACGCGGCGGCGCCCGTGGCGCAGGCGGCAGCATCGCTGGGGATCGACGATGCGCGATCCGGCTGTACGCCGGATGACAAGCTCGAACGCATTCAGGCGCTGCAGAAACAGGGCGAAGTCGTGGTCATGGTCGGCGACGGCATCAACGACGCGCCGGTTCTCGCCGGTGCCGACGTGTCTATCGCACCGTCTCACGCAGCATCGCTTGCACAATCCAGCGCCGATGTACTGATGCTCGGCGATTCATTGCGCCCGATCGTGACGCTGATGCAGGCGGCCCGGCGCACGATGCGCGTCGTTCGGCAGAACCTCGCCTGGGCGATCGTTTACAATCTGTCGGCGATCCCGCTTGCGGCTGCCGGGTTCGTGCCGCCATGGCTGGCCGCGATCGGCATGAGCACGAGTTCGCTGGTCGTGGTTATGAATGCGCTGCGCCTGAGCCGTATCCGATGAGTATTCTTTACCTGCTTATTCCACTTGCCTTGCTGTTGCTGGCCGGCGCGGTGTGGGCCTTCTTCTGGGCCGTGGGCAGTGGCCAGTTCGACGATCTCGACACGCCGGCCGTGCGCGTGATCATGGACGACGACGAGCGCCCGCCGGAAGACGGCAAGGAATGACGGACCTCGTAGCGGCACTCACGACTGCCCTGCTGGCGGGACTGCTCGGCAGCGCCCACTGCCTCGGCATGTGCGGCGGCATTTCGGGCCTGTTCGCCCTGCACTCCAGCATCCGCGGCCTGCGCCGGCAGCTGCCAATGGCGCTGACCTACAATGCCGGGCGACTGTCGAGCTACATGATCCTGGGGTCGATAGTCGGTGCGCTCGGCAGCCGCGTTGGCGGACTGACGCCGGCCGCAGCCGGTCCGGTACGCCTGCTTGCCGGCGCCGTCATCATCCTCATCGGCCTGCAGATTGCTTTTAATATTCGTGTACTGGGTTTTCTCGAACGAGTGGGCGGCGCTGCCTGGTCGCGCATCTCACCGCTGGCGGGGAAGCTACTTCCGGTAGACACCCTGCCGCGTGCGTTGGGGCTGGGGCTCCTGTGGGGCCTGCTGCCCTGCGGGCTCGTGTACAGCGTACTGCTGATTGCCGCAACCAGTGCCCACGCTGTCGACGGGGCCCTTGTCATGCTGGCTTTCGGTATCGGCACGACGCCGGCGATGTTACTCACCGGACTCGGTGCGGCACGCCTCTCACAGCTGATGCGGGACCGGCGTACTCGACTGGGCGCTGGTTTACTGATCATCTTGCTCGGTATACTGACGCTCTACATGCCGATTACGGCACTGATGTCGCCCGGTCCGCATTCGCACCATTGATCGACCCGCCAGGAGCCTGAGACTTGGATTTCGAAGAATTAAAGGCGCAGGCACTCGAATACTGGGAAATCGCTGTCGAATACGTAAGCCACCCGGAACTCCTGTTCCAGGTCGGGCTGATCGTGGTGCTGTTCCTGCCCGCATGGTTCCTGTCGACCCGTGTGGAGTCTCTTCTGGAACAGCAGGCCCGCAAGATCAGGGGCATGCCGGGCACCTTGCGCATCATCGTTGCGTTCCTGCGCCGTATGGAGTGGCTCTTTTTCGTCATCTTTCTCGGAATCGCCTATGTGCTGACGTCGGCGTTGGGCTGGCCCGAGAAGAATTACCTGATTTATGGCGCCATGCTGCTTGCCGGTGCGTGGCTGCTGATCTCGGTGGTATCGCACGCTATTCGCAGCCGTTTCGTTGGCAGGATATTCACGGTTATCGTTTGGGTGTTCGTTGCCGCGTCGATTCTCGAAATAGTCGACGACGTTGCCGCAATACTCGACGGCATAGGTTTCACCGTTGGCGCGATACGCATTTCGGTACTGAGCGTCCTGCAAATGCTGGTGTTTGTCGGCGGCCTGCTGTGGATCGCAGTCCATGCCGGCGACTTTTTCGAAAAGCGCATCCAGAAAGTCGAGGAACTCACACCGTCCCTGCGCGTATTGCTCGGCAAGATAAGCCGCATTGCGCTTGTCCTGCTTGCCGTCATGATCGCGATGCAGGCGTTCAACATCGACCTGACCGCGCTAACGGTGTTGTCGGGTGCCGTCGGTGTCGGCATCGGCTTCGGCCTGCAGAAAGTCGTTTCCAACTTCATCTCCGGCATGATCATCCTGCTCGACGAGTCGATCAAACCCGGCGACACGATAACGCTCGGCGAAACCTTCGGCTGGATCCGTGAGCTGCGCGCGAGATTCGTATCCGTCGTGACGCGCGACGGCCGCGAATACC
>JAACFE010000158.1 GCA_009937525.1 Gammaproteobacteria bacterium | reverse complement strand
GTGCCCAGCCTGATACTGCAACCTTTGATCGAGAATGCGATCAAATACGCCATTACACCGCGAGAGGACGGGGGTACGATACGGATATCCGCCCTGGTCCAGGACAACATGCTGGTTCTGAGGCTCGCCGACGACGGTCCGGGGCTGGGCAACGGCAAGAGCAAGCACAAGTCCAGTGGAGTGGGTCTGAAAAATACGCGCGAGCGACTGACACAGTTCTATGGAGACCGCCAGGCGTTCACGCTTGGACCGAACGAGCCGCACGGACTGGTCATTACGATCAATATTCCTTTCGAGACTGAAGATGCTGAAAGCACTGATCGTTGACGACGAGGAACTGGCACGCCGCGGCCTCGAAATCCGCCTGCAGAAATTCGACGACGTCGAAGTGTCCGGGGAGTGCCGCAACGGTCGCGAAGCCATCGACGCGGTGAGGGAAAAATCTCCAGACATCGTGTTCCTCGATGTGCAGATGCCCGGGATCGACGGTTTCGAAGTACTGCGGAGGTTATCGGGCAGCAGCATGCCGATCGTAATCTTCGTCACTGCGTACGATGAATTCGCGCTCAAGGCCTTCGAGGCCAATGCGCTCGATTACCTGCTCAAGCCGATCAACGACGAGCGCCTGGCTGCGGCGATCGAGCGGGCCCGGCAGGCGCGCGACGACAAGCTTGCCGGCGAGCATCGCTCGAAACTGCTGAAGCTCGTCTGCGAACTCACGGGGCGCGAACTGACGCTCGAAGGCGCCATTTCCGCGGCTGCCGCGTCCAGCGCCCGGTTTCCGGACCGCCTGTCCATTCGCGACACCGGTGAGACCGTGAATGTAAGCGTGGAGTCGATCGACTGGATCGATGCTGCGGGTGATTACATGTGCGTGCACGCAGAGGGCGACACCCACGTGCTGCGGGGCACGATGAAGCGCCTGGAAGAGCTGCTGGACCCTGAGAAGTTCGTGCGCGTACACCGTTCGACCATCGTCAATCGGCTGCGCGTCCGCTCCCTGCGCCCGCATCGCAACGGCGAATACTTCCTGACGCTCGAGAACAGTCAGGAACTCAAGTTGAGTCGGAAGTACAAGGCCAACCTGGAGCGCCTCGTCAGTTAGTCACTCATCACCCGGATCCGGGACGGTTCGACAACCTTGATCTCGGGTTTACCCTTGTGCTCGGTGATCGTGCCGGAGACGCAGATCGTTTTGCCGAGCAGGCTCTCCGGCACATAGTCGAACTTGTCGCGGTACTCACCTCGCCGCTACTGCGCGTCCGGCAGGCGCTCGAGGCCTGCCGGACGGTATAGATAGTGATCCCTTACCGGTTCAGCCTAGTGTTTGTTGGACGGCCTGTTGAGGATCGTGAACCAGCCTTCTCCGTAGGACAGATTTCCGGCGGCATCAAACTCAACATACCCGCCGTCATTAGTCCTGCGGCCGTACCATTCGGCAAACTCCTCATTGGCGTAGGTCACGATGCCCTTTCCTTCCCAGTCGATATCGGACACGTACCTGAACGTCTCATACCCCGCCATGATCAGCAGCGCAGGGTCCCCGTAATTGCAGACAACCGGATACTCTGGCACACAGTCCCAGATCTCCCATCGCCCCGCGGCTGTGAAGCCGGTTCCGGTGAACTCTACCCACCAGCGGATGACGCCGTTCACGTCACCTTCAACAGTCCCTTCCCAAGCGAGCGCATAAAGAATCCCGACTCTCTCCGCAAACGGCGCCGCCGGAACAAATAAGCTGGGAAATGCGAACTTGTAAGTGGTATCCATTTTAAGCATAGGGGTCACGCCCTGGCCCGCCGGGGCCGGGCTCGCGAGCAGCAACAGCAGGGCAGCCACTCCGAATATGAGCTTTCTCATCACAGTTCTCCTGTAAGAACGTAGTTAACTTGATTCGTGGTACCGGCGGCCCGGCGGTCTTGGGTCCTTCGGGGAGTCATCCATGGCTTCTCGGAGGAAGCGAGGACCCGTGGCTTTGCGACCCAGGGTTTTCCCTGGTTTGCCTTTCTCGGATGTAACTTCGTCTTATCGCCTGACACACGATCTGCGTCAATCCGTGAAAATACATAAGTGCCTCAAGCTTGATCAAGAACTCGTTCACGCGGACGCCTGGGCGCCTCTTCGGCCGGGTGCATAAACGGCTTGTGTAGTCCTTTCGACGTGGATGAAGGTGCCAGGACGTTCTAAACTGCCTGCGTCGCAGGCTCACCACTCCGGAGTACACCATGACACTCACACGCATCCACCGGCGATCCGTGACCGCCGGGCCCACCGCGCTCCTGGCCTGCCTGTTCGTCATACTTGGTCCGGCCGCTGCCCCGGCAGCGGCGAGCGAGCACGAACCGGTCGTCGACGAGCTCCTGGCCCTTCTCGAACGGCGTGCGGACCTGGACGAGGCGGTGACCGCAGCAATCGAAACGGCGGGGGTGCAGGGCATCGACGACGTCCAGTCGCTCGCAGCTTACCTTGACGACCTCGTCACCTGGATACCGACGGAACGGGAAATCATTCCGAAAGCACTGGCTCTGTACTACATCGTTAACCAGGCCCCGGAGGACAAGCTCAACAACGACGACGAGTTCAATGGCTGGTTTAAGGATTTCGTCAGCGCATGGGGCGCATTCCTTGACACGCCTGCGTCCGCGGCAGGGATCGAGTCTTTCGCATCCTTGCCCAATTACAACGTGGACGACTATTTCGAGGGACCCAGCGGCTGGCTGACGTTCAACCAGTTCTTCGCGCGCGAGGTGCGCCCCGGCAAGCGGCCGATCGCCGCTCCGCACGATGACAGTGTCATCGTCTCGCCGGCCGATGCCGTCTTCATGGGCCAGTGGCCCATCACCGAAGACTCGAATATCACGCTCAAGGGGGCCAACTGGCCCGTCGGCGACCTGCTCGACGGCAGCCCGTATAAGGATGCTTTCAAGGGCGGCATTTACATGCACAGCTTCCTGTACATCGACGACTATCACCGCTACCACGTCCCGGTAAGCGGGACCGTGAAAGAGATTCGCAACATCAGCGGCCGGGTCTACATGGACGTCAGGCGCAATCCCGACGGCTCGCTGGATGTCGTGGACGGCGACACCTACCAGTTCAACCAGGAACGCGGGCTGATCATCATCGACTCGCCCGAAGCAGGCCTGGTCGCCGTGCTGCCCATCGGTATGGCTTACGTGTCGTCGGTCAACCTGACGCCCGAGGTCGGCGCGGAGCTGCAGAAAGGGGACGAGTTCGGATTCTTCCTTTTCGGCGGCTCCGACATCGTCATCGTCTTCCAGGACAAGGGCGTGATCATCGACGCCGAAGTCGGCCGGAAATACCTCCAGGGACAACGTATCGGCGAGGCGCGTTAGCCGGTCAGACCGTGAACGATTTCGTCAGGAAGCCTTGAGTCGCAGCTGTTCCGCGAAGGAAATCTGAACTGATTGATTCTTCGTCCTGCGCGGGTGTCGGGCAAAGAAAGACCAGATCATGCTCGAGACATCGGGCGCGTCGGGAACACTGAATGGCCCGCGAGCACCTCCGTACCAGCCGTGTTCGTATTCTTGTAGCACGAGGTAGTTCAGGGCGCTGGCCCCGTTGGCGTCGGAGTAGGTCGTCAGCGACCAGGGTTTGCCGCCGTGTCTGCCCTGCGTCACGTCCGCGCTGCCCGGATCGATGCCGAAACAGGTGCACCAGCTCTCGCGGGCAATGAAGATAGGCGTAAGGCTCTTTCTCTTGCCCATGGCCTGGTTCATCTCGGCAACCGTTGCGCCGGTGTTCCGGACCCGCGGATACTTCCCCAGCGCCCATATCGACTCGCCGTAGGCAACGCCGGCAACGGCCGCGCAGGAGGCGATCTTGCCGCTGTGCGCGATGGCCATGGCGACGGCCATGGCGGCGCCGGAAGACAGGCCGGTAACGTGGACCCTGTCGGGATCGATCCGGTAGCTACGTCGGACGGCGTTGACGATATTCCAGAGATCCTCGACTTCACCGCTGCCGCGACTGATCTCTACGCGCCGCCACCATCCCCAGCAATTTCGGAGCCGCACGCCCCGATAGCCTGTAATGAACGGATACACGACGATGAAGCCATACCGGTCGGCCAGTTCGTCGAACCGGGTGATGGTCTGCATGTCGACGTGGTCCTGGTTGCAGCCATGCAGAACCATGACGAGCGGCAGGCGCTCCTGCCGTTCGTACGACGGCGGTACGTGAACCAGGTACTCGCGGCGACGTGATCCGCGATAGGCGCGTGCGCGAAGGATTTTGCGGATATTCGAGCCGGGCGGCCTCAAGCGCCGCGCAAGGCTTTGCAGCAGGAACAACATGGTCCGCGCGAGCATCTGCCACACGGTTACGGCGTACTGCCCGAGCACCGCCAGCCACTCGAGCAGTCGCCTCACGCTATTGATTTGGCGAGGATTTTTGAACCAGCCCCTGATCACCGGAGTACCGCCGCCTCCCTGCGGATCGCCAGATTTTCAACTTAGCGATGTGCGCGCCGACTAACTGCGACACAGGTTCGGTTTTTCAGAAATTATTTCCAGTAACAGCCACACGCCACCAGGTAATCGGAGGCTGTCGTATCGATTATCGCAGCGCCGAAAGTGCTCACCATCAGCGGTTCGCCGTAATCGAGAAACGCGATGGCGACCTCGAAATTCGATGTTCTCTCATCCGACCAGAACGCACCCCATTCGGCGCGATCGACCGCGAGCGTATACGTGTTCCAGTCGACCCCGGCGCAATGGGACTCGTCGAGGTTCATCGGCATGGTGTGGGGTTCGGCCGTTGCGGCAAGCGTAAGAGATGCTTCCGGGCTGCTCTCCGACAGGCTGCGAAGTACGACGAACGGCGACACTCTCAAGCGTTCGGGCCTTACGCCAAGGATCAGGGCGAGGGAATCCGGATCGGCTTCCCGGATCGACTGCTCCTGCGAATACCGGCAATAGTCATTCACGTCGAGCGTCGAGCACGCTGAAACGACGAGCCCGGACATCGCAACCAGCATGCTTGTTATCGATCGAGAATCATCCATCAGAATCAACTGTTCGAAGGCGCGCCGGAGTCATCGGCCTATTGACGGAGTTTACTCAATCGTGCCCGACTGCTCTCGGGCCAGTATTCCTTGAGGCTGTAGTATTCCTCGACCGCGGCATGGCCCTCGGGAATGACCACCCACGGCTGTCTCGACGACGTGTAGATGTGGATATCCGGCGTTAACCGGTCGGCCTCGTCGAGGGTCCCGACCCGGACGAAATTCACCTTGCTGCCGAAACCGGCGTAATTGCTCCAAAGCGCGATCCGGCATGTCGGGCAGCGCCAGATCTCCTGCCCTTTCCCGCTGTTCGACGGCGTCGGCGTCATTTGCGGTCGGCCCCGCAGTAGGCTGACGCGATCAGCCTCTATCAATGCATTCAGCGCATACGAAGCGCCCGTCTCCCGCTGACACCAGCGGCAATGGCAGCAATGCACGAAGAGCGGTGCCGACTCCAGCCGGTAGCGCACGCTGCCACAGGTGCACCCGCCGTCGATAGTCGTCTCTGCTTGCTGGCCAACCGTCGGACTCATCGCCGGCCAGAATACGGCAATGGACTCACTTTGCAATCCCACCGCTCAGACAATCGTGCATTACGCAGTACAATTGGCGACCGGTGAGTCGCGACTACCGGAGCGACCGCCGGTTCATTACCAGGGAATAACAAAAGGATTCCACATGCATCGCCTGCTCCTCGGCATCCTCGTGGCGCCGTTCATGCTGTCGGCCTGCCAGCCGCCATCCGCTCCCTCGCCATCCGGGCCGGTCCGCCCGAGCTTCGAGCTAACGACCG
>JAACFE010000076.1 GCA_009937525.1 Gammaproteobacteria bacterium | reverse complement strand
GCGGCTCCTCGAGCTGGCAGGACACCACGTTGGAGAGGGCGGGGTGTTCATTGCCCTCAAGGGGCGCTACCCGGCGGAGGAACTACAGCAGATTTCCGTCGGGTGGGACTACACTGTTGAGGAACTCTCGGTGCCGGGGCTCGATGCGGGCTCGCGGCACGCTGTGCTTATGCGAAGGGCTTGATAATGGCGCGCATCATCGCGGTCGCAAATCAGAAGGGCGGTGTCGGAAAGACCACGACTTGCGTGAATCTCTCCGCGTCGCTTGCCGCAACCCAGAGGCGCGTATTGCTGGTCGATATGGATCCCCAGGGCAACGCGACCATGGGTTGCGGCATCGACAAGCGCGAAGTCGACTATTCCGCCTGCGACGTGCTGCTGGGCGATGCGACGGCCGCGGATACGATCGTGTCCGCGCCCGAAGGCGGCTTCGCCGTTCTGCCCGGCAACCAGGACCTGACGCTTGCCGAGGTGTCGCTGCTGCAGGAAATCGGCCGCGAGATGAAGCTGAAAAAAGCGCTCGCGCCGGTCGCAGGGCTTTATGACTTCATATTCATTGACTGTCCGCCCTCTATCAACATGCTGACAATCAACGCGCTGACGGCCGCCGACGGCGTGCTGATCCCGATGCAGTGCGAGTACTATGCGCTGGAGGGGCTCAGTGCCTTGCTGAATACGATCGAGCAGGTCCGGGAAAGCGTCAATCCGGAGCTCGAGGTTTACGGTATTCTCCGAACCATGTTCGATCCCCGCATCAACCTCTCGAACGAAGTCTCGATGCAGTTGATCGAACACTTCGACAAGACGGTCTTTCGTACCTGCGTGCCGCGCAACATTCGACTCGCCGAGGCGCCGAGCTTCGGCCGCCCGGTGTTGCTGCACGATCGCTCGTCGCGCGGCGCCATAGCGTATCTCGCACTGGCCGGCGAAATTCTCCGCCGGGAGGACGCGAGAATCGCGAGGGCCGTGTAGGAACATCGTTGGAATGAATCGATGACAGCCAAGAAGAAACGACTCGGTCGGGGCCTCGATGCCCTGCTGTCCAAGCCGGTCACGGAAACCACGGCCATGTCGGGGCGCCGGGATGACGGTCCGCTCAGGGAGCTTCCCGTCGACCAGCTGCAGCGCGGGCAATACCAGCCGCGGCTCGACATACGCCAGGACTCGCTCGAAGAACTCGCCGCCTCGATCAAGGCACAGGGGGTCGTGCAGCCGATCGTCGCGCGGCCCATCGGCAAGGCGGGCGATTCGCAGCGTTACGAGATCGTGGCGGGAGAGCGTCGCTGGCGCGCGGCGCAGATGGCCGGCCTCGAATCGATTCCCGCTATCGTGCGAGAACTCCCGGACGAGGCAGCGATCGCGCTGGCGCTGATCGAGAACATTCAGCGCGAGGATCTCAATCCGCTTGAGGAAGCGCGGGCACTCGACCGCCTCATTCGGGAGTTCGACCTGACCCACGGTGCAGCCGCCGAGGCGGTGGGTCGTTCGCGCGCGTCGGTCAGCAACCTGTTGCGTCTGCTGGACCTGTCCGACAAGGTCAAGCCGATGCTTGAGGCGCGGCAGATCGAGATGGGCCATGCGCGGGCACTGCTGTCGATCAACGACAGCGTCCAGCAGTACGACGCTGCGCGCCAGGTTGTTCGCAACGGGCTGTCCGTGCGCGAGACCGAGCGGCTCGTCAAGCGCATGCTGGCGGGTCCGGGCGCCAAGGCGTCAGCGAAGAAGCCGGCGAGTCAGAGCGCCGATATCAGGCGCCTCGAAGTCGAGGTCTCGGAGAAGCTCGGCGCGAAGGTCAGCCTGCAGCATTCGCAGAAAGGTTCCGGCAAGCTGGTGATCAGCTACAACAGCCTCGACGAGCTCGACGGGATCCTCAAGCATATCCGCTAGCGACCCGATCGCGGGCCAAGGCCCGCTCCTACAGCCATGGTATTGAAGCGCGACCTTATCGCGGGCCAAGGCCCGCTCCTACAGCCATGGTGTCGAAGCGCGACCAGGCGATCGGCTGCTCAGGCGACCTCGTTGTCGCGGCCGGCTGTCGCGGAATACGCACGGCGGACGATGTGCGGCAACACGGCTTCGGAGATCAGGAAGCCCTGCAGCTTGTCGCACTCGATGGTCTTCAGGAATTCGAACGTCTCCTGGTCCTCCACGCCCTCGGCGCATACGGCCATGCCGAGGTTGTGCGCCAGGCCCGTAACGGCTGCCAGCACGTGCCGGGCGACATCGTCATCCTGGGCGCGCTGCAGTGCCGAGGCGTGAATCTTGACCTCATCGAAGGGCAGGCGCTCGAGCATGCTGAGCGACCGGGCCGCAACGCGGAAATTGTCGAGGCAGATCCGGAAGCCCTGGTTGCGCAGGCGCTTGATCGTATCCAGATGTGCCGCACCGGGGTCGACGAGGTCCTGTTCCACGACCTCGAATGTGAAATTTGCGCATTCCGCGCCGTGCTCCCGGACGATGCCAGCGTAGGTACTCGCGAGACCGGTTCTGCCCAGTTCGCTGGATGCCAGGTTGACGCAGATGTCGAAGCCGAGCCCCTGCTCGCGCCACTTTACGATCTGCACGGCCGTCTTACGCAATACGAACTCGGTCAGTCGCGGCATCATGTCGTAAGCCTCGACCTCGGGGAGGAAGTCAAGCGGCGCCAGCAGGCCCTTGTCCGGATGCAGCCAGCGGATCAGCGCCTCGGCTTCGCGGGTCTGCCATTCGCTGCCGTCACCGCGCTCCACCTTGGGCTGGTAGCGCACGACGAACTGAAACTCGCTGAACGCCTGCTCTATCTCTTCACGCGTGAACTGCAGCATGCGGCGGCGGCAGCGTTTCAGCACGTCGCCCAGGGCGAACACGTCAAAATCGGCGCCGAGCCAGGAGAAATTCCGGAATTCCAGCAATTTGTCGATGAGTTCCGGCCCCGCCGCCCGGCTTACCGTCGACCTGTCGGCCGCGATCGCGAGCCCGAACGGCAGCTTGCCCTGGCGCGCGTCGAGCCGGGCGACTATTTCCCTGGTGACGTCGTCACCGTCCAGCAGGACGATCCGGCGGGACTTGCCGGTCATCAGCGCCGAGAGCGCCGCCGGTCCGTCGAAATAGCGCAGCGACAGGCTCAGCGCGCGCGCAGCGTCGCTTATGCTCTTCGTGCCCCGAAGGCTATGGCTGACGATCAACAGCATTGTTCGTTCCGGACCGGCTACCCGATCGTTTATAGCGCCAATCGGGAGCGGCCGATGTGCGGTAGTTCGCAATGCGCAAAATCCGCGAATCGCGCAAATTTGCCGGAAAAAACCGGGCCTGAAGCCGCCTAAAGTCGAATGCCTGCCGTGTTGCGATGCAGAAAGCCTCCCTCTATAATGCGCGAGCCCAAAAAAGGCCCGCCTGACTCACCGTAAAATCGAGCGCCACAAGCCACCGGGAGCACCGCTGCATGTGGCGTTTTTAGTGCCGGAGGCAAGCACCAGATGGACGAGCGCTCCGGACGCCGTGGCTCCAATATCATTGTCACGGTACTCGTGGGACAGCTGGTCGTCGGTGCGGTTCTGGCCGTGGTGCTTTGGGGCCTGGCAGGGCGTGTAGCAGGCTACTCCGCCCTGCTTGGCAGCTTGACTTGCGTGATTCCGAACGCATTTCTGGCAACAAGGATAGTTTTGACACGCCGGGACTCCGGGGCTCGCGCCCTGATCCGGGCGGCCTGGACGGGCGAACTGGGGAAACTGGCGCTAACGGTGTTGATGTTCAGCATCGTTTTCGTCACGGTGCGGCCACTGGCGGCCGGCTCCCTGTTCGCAGGATTCATCGCTGCGCAGCTGGTGACCTTTGCCGGCTTCCTGCTGCGCGACGCGGGACAAGAAGAACTGGAAACGGACAACAAGAATGGCGAGTGAAGGCGGACACGGACCGCAAACCTCCGGCGAATACATTGCGCACCATCTGCAAAACCTGCAGGTCTGCAAGTCGGAAACCGGTGAGTGGATCTGGAATCACTGCGCGGGCAACCCGATGGCGATTAACGTCGACTCTATGTTCTGGTCGGTGTTCCTCGGCCTGTTGTTCATATGGCTCTTCGGCCGTGTAGCGAAGAAAGCCACGTCCGGCGTGCCGGGCAAGACCCAGATCGTGGTAGAGATGATTGTCGATTTCGTCGACAGCAGCGTGAAGGACACCTTTCACGGCAAGAGCCGGCTGATTGCGCCGCTCGGTCTCACGATCTTCGTCTGGGTGTTCTTCATGAATCTCATGGACCTGGTGCCGGTCGACTGGATACCCATGTTGTCGATGGCCATTGGCATCGATTACATGAAGGTCGTGCCGACGACGGACGTGAACGTCACCTTCGGCATGTCGCTCGCCGTTTTCGTCCTGATCATCGTCTATACGACCAAGTACAAGGGACCGTTGGGCCTCATCAAGGACCTGACGCTGCACCCGATCGCGCCGCCGACCAAAGGCCTGGGCCTGCTCGCGGCGCCGTTCGTGATTGCCTTCAACTTCATCCTGGAGAGCGTGGCGCTGCTCGCAAAGCCCGTCTCGCTCAGCCTGCGACTCTTCGGCAACATGTTTGCCGGTGAACTCATATTCATCCTGATCGCGTTGCTCGGGATATGGCAGCTGCCCCTGCACTTCGGGTGGGCGGTGTTCCACGTCCTGATCGTGACGCTACAGGCCTTTATTTTCATGATGCTGACGATTGTTTACCTGAGCCTGGCATCGGAAACGCATTGATTGCTTTTACTTCAATAAGTGGGACTTGATCCCGACTAGGAGAAACTGATGGAAACTGTTATTGGATTCACGGCGATAGCTGTCGCACTCCTGATCGGCCTCGGCGCCCTCGGTGTCGGTATCGGCATGGGTCTGCTGGGTGGCCGCTTCCTCGAAGGTGCCGCACGCCAGCCGGAGCTGGCGCCGATGCTGCAGACGAAGATGTTCATCGTCGTCGCGCTGCTCGACGCCGTAGCGATGATCGGTGTCGGTATCGCGCTGTTCTTCGCATTCGCGAATCCGTTCATCGGTCAGCTGCAGGCGGCTACCGGCGGTTGATTGCGGCGTCACTTTCCGCGCAGGAGCGATTCTCGCTGTAGGAGCGGTTCTCGAACCGCGTACAAGAGACTCGGGAGAATTTCTTGGATATTAATCTAACGCTCATCGGCCAGACGATCGCGATGATCGTGTTCGTCTGGTTCTGTATGAAGTTCATCTGGCCGCCGATCATGACGGCGATCGAGGAGCGGCAGAAGCAGATCGCCGAAGGTCTCGCGGCCGCCGAGAAGGGCGAGGAGAATCTCGCCAAGGCGCGCGCAGAAGCGGACGAGATCGTCGCGGACGCGCGCCAGCAGGCGACGTCGATTCTTGATCAGGCCCATGCCCGCGCCAACGAGATCGTGGCGGAAGGCAAGTCGGACGGTGTCAAGGAACGCGAACGCCAGCTTGCGGCTGCCAAGGCCGAGATCGAGCAGGAAACGAACAAGGCGCGCGAGGAGCTGCGGGGCCAGGTATCGGCCATCGCGATCGCGAGCGCCGAGAAGATCCTCAAGCGCGAGATCGACGACAAGGCACACGAGGACATCCTGGGCAAGCTTGCTCAGGAGCTCTAGGCCGTGGCTGACAACAACACAGTGGCAAGGCCTTACGCCCAGGCGGTCTTCGACGTCGCCCGGGAAAACGACGCGCTGGACGAGCTGTCGGCGTCGCTGGCCGCGGCCCGGGACTTGCTCGTCGATGGCCAGGTCGTGACGTTTCTCGGCCAGCCGTCACTGAACGACGACCAGCGTCTCGAGTTTCTGCAGGGCCTGTTCGCCGAGGCAGTCGGCAAGGATTCGGTGTTCGCCGGCGGCAGCCGGCACGGCACGAATTTCCTGAAGTTGCTGCTGGAGAATGGACGCGTCGCCGTGCTGCCGGAAATATCGCAACAGTTCGAGGCGCTCAAGGCAAAGGTCGAAAACAGTATCGATGCCGTCATCACGGCAGCGGCGCCGCTGAGCGAGTCGCAGGAAAACGCCATTGCGAGCGCGCTGGCGGCGAAGCTCGGCCGTGACGTCAGGATCACGACACGGATTGACGAAAATCTTATTGGCGGTGCGGTGGTTCGTGCCGGCGATGTCGTAATTGATGGTTCGCTGCGCGCCAGGCTCGACGGCCTGGCCAACGCGCTAACCAAGTAAAGAGGAAAACAACATGGCACTCAAAGCTTCTGAAATCAGCCAGCTGATTAAGGAACGCATCGAGAACTTCGAGGTATCGACCGAAGCGCGCGACGTGGGCACGGTCATCGCGGTTACCGACGGTATCGTCCGCATTCACGGACTGGCCGACGCCCGCTACGGCGAAATGCTCGAATTCCCCGGCAACACCTTCGGCATGGCGCTGAACCTCGAGCAGGACTCGGTGGGTGCCGTTGTCCTCGGTGATTACAAGCACATCTCGGAAGGCGACACGGTCAAGACGACCGGTCGCATTCTCGAGGTGCCGATCGGCCGTGGGTTGCTCGGCCGCGTCGTCGACTCGCTTGGAAACCCGATCGACGGCAAGGGCCCGATTGACGCTGAAGGTACGGCGCCGATCGAGAAGGTCGCGCCCGGCGTCATCGCGCGCCAGTCGGTGTCCCAGCCCGTGCAGACGGGCCTCAAGTCCATCGACTCGATGGTGCCGATCGGTCGCGGCCAGCGCGAGCTGATCATCGGTGACCGCCAGACCGGCAAGACCGCCGTCGCTGTCGACACGATCATCAACCAGCGTGGCACCGGCATCAAATGTATCTATGTCGCTATCGGCCAGAAGGCCTCCTCGATCGCGGGCGTCGTCCGCAAGCTCGAGGAAGAGGGCGCCATGGAACACACCATCGTCGTGGCGGCGGCAGCTGCGGACAGCCCGGCGATGCAGTACATCGCCCCGTACTCCGGCTGCTCGATGGGCGAGTACTTCCTCGATAACGGCGAAGACGCGCTCATCATCTACGACGACCTCACGAAGCAGGCCTGGGCGTACCGCCAGGTATCCCTGCTGCTCCGCCGCCCGCCGGGCCGCGAAGCCTATCCCGGTGACGTCTTCTACCTGCACTCCCGCCTGCTCGAGCGTGCGGCACGTGTGAACGCGGAGCACGTCGAACAGGTGTCGGGTGGCAAGATCAAGGGCAGGACCGGTTCGCTGACGGCGCTGCCGATCATCGAGACGCAGGCCGGTGACGTGTCGGCGTTCGTACCGACGAACGTGATCTCGATCACCGACGGCCAGATCTTCCTCGAGACCGACCTTTTCAACGCCGGTATCCGCCCTGCGATCAATGCGGGCCTGTCGGTATCGCGTGTCGGTGGTGCGGCACAGACCAAGATCATCAAGAAGCTCGGCGGTGGCGTTCGCCTCGCACTGGCACAGTATCGCGAGCTGGCGGCATTCGCCCAGTTTGCCTCCGACCTCGATGCGGCGACGCGCAAGCAGCTGGAGCGCGGTCAGCGCGTCACAGAACTCATGAAGCAGAAGCAGTACACGCCGCTGTCAGTGGCCGAGATGGCCTTGTCGCTGTACGCGGTCAACGAGGGCTATCTCGACGATGTTCCCGTCGACAAGGTCGTCGATTACGAGGTCGAGCTGCACGATTTCGCGCGCTCCAGCAACCAGGCCGACCTCGACGCGATTAACGAGTCGGGCGACTACAACGACGAGATCGAGGCGAAGCTGAAGAGCATCTGCGAGGCGTTCGCGGAGAAGGGTGCGTATTGATTCGCTTCGCAGATAAGGCTGTAGCAGCGGTTCTCGAACCGCGATCGCGCGCCGAGGCGCGCTCCTACAATAGCGATGAAACCTTGAGGTAAGTCATGGCTGGTGAGAAAGAAATCCGCTCCAAGATTGCTTCTGTAAAGAACATGCAGAAGATCACGAGCGCGATGGAGAAGGTAGCCGCGAGCAAGATCCGCAAGGCTCAGCAGCAGATGGAAGAGTCACGCCCGTATGCACAGCGCATACGTCGCGTGATCGGCCATCTCGCGCACGCCAACCCGGACTACAGGCATCCGTTCCTGATCGAGCGCGATGCAAAGCGCGTCGGCCTCATCGTGATTTCGACGGACCGTGGTCTTTGCGGCGGCCTGAATGCGAACCTCTTCAAGACCGTCATCGGTCAGATCGCAAAATGGCGGGGCGAAGGCGCGGAAGTCGATCTCGCGCTGGTCGGAGCGAAGGCCGTACAGTTCTTCCGCCGCATGGGCGGTAACGTCGTCGGCACCGCGACGCACCTCGGCGACCGTCCGAGCGTCAACGACCTGATCGGCGCGATCACGATCATGCTGCAGGCTTACGAGCAAGGCACGATCGACCGGCTGTTCCTCGTGCACAACGAGTTCGAGAGTGCGATGAGCCAGAATCCGGAGGTCACAACCCTTCTGCCGGTCAGTCAGATCGATCTCGGCGACGAGTCGCTGCAGGAACACTGGGACTATATCTATGAGCCGGACGCAGGGGAGCTGCTCGATGACGTGTTGACGCGCTACATCGAATCGCAGGTCTATCGCGGCGCGGTTGAAAACTTCGCCTGCGAAATGGCGGCGAAAATGGTTGCGATGAAGTCGGCTACTGATAACGCCGGCGACATCATCGAGAAATTGCAGCTCGACTACAACAAGGCACGTCAGGCTGCGATCACGCAGGAAATTTCAGAAATTGTCGGCGGCGCAGCTGCCGTGTCAGGCTAGAAAAGTTTATCAATTTGACTAACAGCGGATTGCCGCTGAGTAGGCTAGAGGACCTAAGTAATGAGCACCGGAACTACTGTGCAGGTTATTGGCGCCGTCGTGGACGTGGAATTCCCGGCGGGCCAGATCCCGAAGGTATACCACGCACTCGTCATCGACGACGCGCAAATCACGCTCGAAGTTCAGCAGCAGCTGGGCGATGGCGTCGTTCGCACGATTGCCATGGGATCGTCGGAAGGCCTCAAGCGCGGCATGGCGGTCACCAACACGGGCCGGCCGATCGCGGTGCCGGTCGGCGAGAAGACCCTGGGCCGAATCATGGACGTGCTCGGCAAGCCCATCGACAACAAAGGTGATATCGGAGCCGAAATCGAGATGCCGATTCATCGTCCCGCACCGAGCTACGAGGACCAGGCCGCCACGACGGAGCTCCTGGAAACGGGCATCAAGGTCATCGACCTGATCATGCCGATCGTCAAGGGCGGTAAGGTCGGCCTGTTCGGCGGCGCCGGCGTGGGCAAGACCGTGACGCTGATGGAGCTGATTCGCAACATCGCGCACGAGCACTCGGGTTATTCGGTATTCGCCGGCGTCGGTGAGCGTACTCGTGAGGGTAACGACTTCTACCACGAGATGACGGAGTCGGGCGTTATCGACAAGGTTTCGCTGGTTTACGGCCAGATGAACGAGCCGCCGGGCAACCGCCTGCGCGTGGCGCTGACGGGCCTGACCATGGCAGAGGCGTTCCGCGACGAGGGCCGCGACGTCCTCATGTTCATCGACAACATCTACCGCTACACGCTGGCCGGCACCGAGGTGTCCGCTCTGCTCGGGCGCATGCCGTCGGCCGTGGGTTACCAGCCGACGCTCGCGGAGGAGATGGGCGTGTTGCAGGAGCGCATTGCGTCGACCAAGACGGGCTCGATCACGTCCTTCCAGGCCGTCTACGTGCCCGCCGACGACCTGACGGACCCGTCGCCCGCGACAACCTTCGCTCACCTCGACGCGACCCTCGTACTGTCGCGCCAGATCGCCGAGCTCGGCATCTACCCGGCCGTGGACCCGCTGGACTCGACGTCGCGTATCCTCGATCCCAACATCATCGGTCAGGAACACTATGACTGTGCGCGTGGCGTACAGGCGGTGCTGCAGCGCTACAAGGAGCTGCAGGACATCATCGCGATTCTCGGCATGGACGAGCTGTCCGAGGACGACAAGCTGCAGGTAAACCGCGCCCGCAAGATCCAGCGCTTCCTGTCGCAGCCGTTCTTCGTGGCCGAGGTATTCACGAACTCGCCCGGCAAGTACGTGACGCTGGCCGAGACCATCCGCGGCTTCAGCGGCATCGTCAACGGCGATTACGACCACATTCCGGAGCAGGCCTTCTACATGGTCGGCACGATCGACGAAGCGGTCGAAAACGCGAAGAAATTCTCGTAAGAGGAGTTGGCCGACATGGCAACAATAGCAGTCGACATCGTATCCGCTGAAGGCGAGATCTACTCGGGCGAAGCGGCGATGGTGTTCGCGCCCGCGAAGATGGGCGAAGTCGGCATCGCGCCGAGGCACGCGCCGCTGCTGACGGCTTTGAAACCCGGCGAAGTCCGCGTCCAGGACACGGAGGGCGAAGAGCACTTCTTCTACATCACCGGCGGCATGCTCGAAGTGCAGCCGCACGCCGTGATGGTGCTTGCCGACACGGCCCTGCGGGGCGACCAGCTCGACGAAGCCGCAGCCCTCGCGGCCAGGGACGAAGCCGCCAGGGCGCTGGAAGGCATATCCGAGGAAACGGATGTCGCCAAAGCGCAGGCGGAGCTGGCGGAAGCCGAGGCCCGGTATCGAGCTGCCCAGAAACTCAAGGGCAAGCGCTAGACTCACCAGGAAACAGTGACTCTACGTGCCAGCCGTAGCTGCAGCGCGGATTCTGCGCCTGGCACCTAAGGCCTCTGTCCCACCTTTTTACATATTTCACGTTGCGGCGGATTAATCTGCCGTTCACGTTGCCCTGCGTAAGCTTTTGCCCGTACTGCATTCTTCGCAACAAGAAAGGGCAAAAACATGACCATCCAGACTCGCATCGCGCTGCTCGCAGGCGCAACACTGTTCACACTGACTGCCATTAATGCCGACGCCGCGGAAAGCGGCTTTTTCATGGGCGGCAGCATCGGCACCGCCGCCGTGGAGGCGAACGTCGTCGATGGGGTCGTTCTGCCGGATCCCGCGCCGGTATTCGACGAGAACGACTTCGGCTGGAAATTCCTCGCCGGCTACGATTTTGCACTGAGCGATGTTTTCTCGCTCGGTATCGAGGGCGGCTATGTCGATCTCGGCAGCCCCTCCGCCGACGTTCTCACCGTCCCCGTCAGCCTCGATCCCACGGGACTGAACCTCTATGGCACCGCGGGCGTCGACATCGGCCCGGTCGGACTGTTCGCCAAGTACGGCTTCGTCGACTGGGAGGTCGAAGGCAGCATTGGGGGCATCGACTTCGACGACGACGGTAACGACCCGGCTTACGGCGTGGGTGTGCGCTTCAACCTCGGTTCCGTCGAGATCCGCGGAGAATACGAGATCTTCGATATCTCGGAGGCCGAGGACGTAACGCTGTTGTCTGCCGGCATCGTCGTGCGCTTCTGACGAAACGACGATCGTGGCTCCGGAGCCGCTCCTGCAGTGGAAAATCCGCCGCGGGAGCGCTCCTCGATGCTGCGCAGCAAATTGGCGCTGAAGAAGGTCTGCTGGTGGGCACCTCCTCCGGTGCCAATGTGCTTGCCGCGGTGCAGGTCGCGCAGGAGCTCGGCCCCGGACACAACGTGGTGACGGTCCTCTGTGACCGCGGCGAGAGATACCTGAGCGACGCGGAACAACGGCCTCACTAAAGCATCACGCGATCCTCACCCCGCCGTCAGGCGCTTTTCGGTGCGCGGCGTAGCCTCCAACGTGGGGAAATCCCCGACAAAGGAGGTCCTTATGAACACATCCAAAACGAACGCATGGCTGCGGCTGGCCGGCTTCTGCATCGTGCTGTCGGCCCCCAACGGCGCGTCCCTGGCGCAGGATGACGTCGAGTGGGTGACGACATCCCGTGGGCGCTACGAGATCGCTATCGGTGCTCACAGCTGGCCGGGCCTTGCAGATCTCGAAGCCGCCGGAGACGGACAGTTCGACGAAGTGGGATTCAACATCAGTCTCGCGGCGCACTGGCCCGTCCGACGGTTCGACGAGTCCGAACTGCTTGCCGGCATCGATCTCGGCCTGTTTTCGAACGAGAGCGATATTCGATTCATTTCGGATAACCTGATCGCCCGCAACGGCTACCTGACGCCGTCCGTCAAGTGGATGTTCGGCAAACGGCACCGCTATTCCCTCGATGCAGGCGTCGGCTACTACCTGCAGGACATTACGGAGATTGCCGGTGAGTACCCGATGTACTGGGAAACTCAGCTCTGGGAAGAGAGCGCTGTCGGCGCCTACATCGGCGGAACGCTGGATTTCCGCGGCGGTGAGCCCGCGAGATCGCGCGGCGTGATGATGAGCCTGAAGGTGCATTTCGTCGACTTCGGCACCGTGCGGGACGAGGGTTTCCTGCCGCCGACGCTCGGCCAGGATTCGGGCCGGCTGGGCGGGCCCATCTACGTCTACCAGCTCGGTTATCGCTGGCGTTAGCCGCCGGCCGATCGTTAAGTTGCGGTATCATCCGCAGGCGTCTTTCACGGAGGAACGGCCCTGGGGCTGAGCGTCATCATCCTGGCCGCGGGACAGGGTACCCGCATGCGATCCGAACTGCCGAAGGTGCTGCAGCCCCTCGCGGGCCGGCCCCTGCTCGCGCATGTGCTCGACTGTGCCCGCGAGCTGGACGCGAGCGACGTCTGCGTCGTGTATGGCCACGGGGCGGAAGAGGTTCGCACCGCGTTCCCTGCCGCGGACGTTCGCTGGGCACTGCAGGCGCAGCAGCTGGGCACGGGGCACGCGATGTTGCAGGCAATGCCCGGCACGCCGGAGCCGAACCGCGTCCTGGTATTGTTCGGAGACGTACCGCTGCTTACGGCGAGGACGTTGAGGTCGATGCTCGATGCGGGGCAGGAAGACGACGTTTTGATCCTGACGGTGGATATGGAGGATCCGACGGGCTACGGTCGCATCATCCGCGGCGGTGATGCCGTCACCGGGATCGTCGAGGAAAAGGACGCGAGCGATTCAGAAAAAGAGATCACGGAAATTAATACCGGCGTCATGGTTTGTCCGGCCGCGCAGCTGAGAAAATGGCTCGGCAGGCTGAGCAATGACAACGCGCAGGGCGAGTATTACCTGACCGACGTGATAGGAATGGCTGTGGCAGACGGCGTCGCGGTGCACGGCGTCAAGGCACAGAACCAGGTGGAGGTGATGGGTATCAACGATAAGAAACAGCTCGCACAAGCCGAGCGCGCGTTGCAGTCGAGGCTGGTCGACGAACTGATGCGCCAGGGTGTGGGCTTCGCCGACCCGGCCCGCGTCGATATACGTGGCAAGCTCAGCTGCGGCAGGGATGTGTTCATTGATGTCAATACGGTGTTCGAAGGCGACGTAACGCTGGGTGACGGGGTACGCATAGAATCGAATAACGTGATTCGCGACAGCGCGCTCGGCACCGGTGTCATCGTGCATCCGAACTGCCATATCGAAGGTGCCGCAGCCGGTGATGACTGCGAGATCGGTCCGTTCGCCCGTTTGCGGCCCGGCGCCGAGCTGGCTGCGGGTGTCAAGGTCGGCAACTTCGTCGAGATCAAGAAGAGCAAAGTCGGCGAAGGCAGCAAAGTCAACCACCTGACCTACATCGGTGACAGCGATATCGGCGGGAATGTGAACGTGGGCGCTGGTACGATCACCTGCAATTACGACGGAGCGAACAAGCACCAGACCAGGATCGGTGATGGTGCATTTATCGGATCCGGTGTAAATCTCGTCGCGCCGGTGGAGATCGGAGAGGGCGCTACGATCGGTGCCGGATCGACGATCTCGAAGGACGCGCCAGCCGGCCAGCTGACGCTGGAACGGAGCAAGCAGCTCACGGTCAGGGGCTGGAAGCGACCGACAAAAAAGAGCTGACCAGGAGAACCAGGAGCAACACTTCATGTGTGGAATCGTCGGCGCAATCGCCGAAAGAAATGTCGTTCCGATACTCGTCGAAGGTCTCAGGCGCCTCGAATATCGTGGCTATGACTCGGCAGGCGTTGCCGTCCTCGGCAGCGATCAGTCGATCGGGTTGCGCAAGACGGTCGGCAAGGTGGCCGAGCTCGAGGACAAGCTCCGGGCCGATCCCCTGCGAGGTCTACTGGGTGTCGCCCACACCCGCTGGGCAACGCACGGCGGCGTCACCGAGGCCAATGCTCACCCCCACATGTCCGGTGATCGCGTTGCGGTCATTCACAACGGGATCATCGAGAACTACCAGGAGATCAAGGACGAGCTCGAGGCAAAGGGCTACGAATTCGTATCCGAGACCGACACCGAGGTAGCGGCACACCTCGTTTACGATCACCTGCAGGAGGGATGCAATCTGATCGAGGCGGTCCAGAAGGCGGTTACCCGCTTCAGGGGCGCGTTTGCGCTGCTGGTCGTTGATGCGCAGGACCCGGAGCGCATCGTCGTAAGCCGCGTTGCGAGCCCGCTGGTCATCGGTCTCGGCATCGGCGAAAATTTTGTCGCGAGCGGCGTGCCGGCATTGTTGCCGGTGACGCAACGTTTCATCTACCTCGAGCAGGGCGACATCGCGGAGATCACCCGCGCCGAGGTAAACATCTTCGACGCGGACGGCAAGACCGTTGAGCGCGAGGTGCACGAGACGCAGTGGAATGCCGATTCCGCCGAGAAGGGTCCTTACCGACACTTCATGCTGAAAGAGATATTCGAGCAGCCGAGCGCGCTCGCCAACACGCTGTACGGTCGTATCGAGGGCGGCAGGGTCGTCGCCGATTCGCTGGGACCCCAGGCAGCGGAGATGCTGGCGAACGTCGAGAATATTCACATCGTGGCCTGCGGCACGAGCTACCATGCCGGCTGCGTCGCCAGGTACTGGGTCGAGTCGCTCGCCGGCGTAACCTGCCAGGTCGAGATCGCGAGCGAGTACCGGTACCGGCACGTCGTGGTGCCGCCCAATA